>JABAYY010000004.1 GCA_018608765.1 Flavobacteriaceae bacterium | reverse complement strand
CTTTGTGTAACTTTGTGTCTATGATTGCAAGTGATTTTTCATTTATCATTCCTGTGTTTAACCGTCCAGAAGAAATTAGAGAACTTCTTGATAGCTTTTGTGCTTTAGAATCACCCAAGACATTTGAAATTGTCATTATTGAAGATGGTTCTACTTTAGACTCAAAACTCATTGTCGATCATTTTCAAGACCTTCTTAAAATAAGCTATTACGCCAAAGAAAACACAGGGCCTGGACATTCCAGAAACTACGGTATGGAGCGCGCCAAAGGGCGTTATTTTATTATTTTAGATTCGGACTGTATTCTACCACCTACGTACTTAAAGGCCGTTATTAAAAAATTAAACAGCCGCTATGTAGATGGGTTTGGAGGGCCGGATGCTGCCAAAGATAGCTTTACAGAATTCCAAAAAGCGATTAATTTTTCAATGACTTCATACATGACTACGGGCGGAATTCGCGGGGGTAAAATCTCGGTTGATAATTACGAACCCAGAAGTTTTAATATGGGAATTTCAAAAGAAGCCTTTCAAGCAACCGGAGGGTTTGGACGGATTCACCCCGGAGAAGACCCTGATTTATCCATTCGACTTAAAGAAATGGGATACCACTTACATCTCATCCCCGAAGCATTTGTATTTCACAAACGCCGAATCACATTAGAAAGTTTTTATACACAAGTTAATAAATTTGGGCAAGCCCGCCCGATTCTTAATAAATGGCACCCACAATCCAAACGTTTGACCTATTGGTTTCCAACGTTTTTTACTCTAGGTTTAATACTAAGCAGTGTCCTGTCTGTCATAGGGTTTCATTGGTTTTTAGCGTGTTATGGACTGTATTTTTTAGTTGCCATGATAGGAGCGTTTCGCGCTTCAAATAATATTATAGTCGCTTTTTTAGTCCTACCTGCCATTCTCATTCAGTTTTTTGGTTATGGATTTGGATTCCTAAAAGCCACCCTAAAACTAGGACTTTCTTCTAAAAACGAAACCCAGTTATTCCCTAATTTATTTTTCAGAGCCCAATGATTAAAAAAAATAAAAACATAAAATCAAATCTAATACAAGGCAAACGTTTGAATGTATTTGTGTTGTTTTTGTTTTTGTCGTTTCTAATTTCGATGCTCGTAAAACTGTCAAATACCTACACACAAACGCTCCAGTTTGAGTTGCAACCCACTCAGTTGGAATCTAACGAAGTAATGGTTTCAAAGGAGGCTAAAACAATCAATGTAACTCTTTCAGGCAAAGGCTTTGAACTCTTAAAATATTATGTCGAAGCACGAATTATTGATGTTGATTTTTCACAATTAAACAAAGACAAAGCCCATTACTTTTGGACGGAGCGAAGTCAACTAGAAAAGATTATCAATCATTTTGACTCAAAAATAGCTGTAAAATCAATCAATCCAGACACTCTTTTATTTGCCTATGACCGTCAGTTTATTAAAAAAATACCTGTGGAGGTATCTGTAAATTCAAGCTTTGCGTTTGGGTTTGATTTGGTCAATTCTTTTCAGTCTGTTCCGGATTCTATTACCCTCATAGGTCCAGAATCTCTTCTTAAGACAATTTCTAAAATTCAAACTAAAACCTTAGACTTAACAGCTGTCAATTCCAATATTGATAAGGTTATAGCCTTGGATATTCCTAAAACTTCTAAACAAATCACCTATTCCGATCAATCTGTTTCAATCATTGGGTTGGTTGATAAATTTACCGAAGGCAGTGTCAATGTGCCTGTCACCATTGTGAATGTGCCTGACAACCTCACCCTTAATTTTTTTCCTAAAGAACTAACCGTCGTTTTTTACGCGTCTTTAAGTGCTTATAATAGTATAGATGCCAGTCATTTTTCTGTTGAATGCGATTTTAATACCTTAACAGCTGAAAACAAATATTTGAATCCGGTATTGGTAAAGCAACCAACCACAGTGAAAACTGCTCAATTAAAAAGCACCGAATTTGAATATGTAATCACACCAAAAAATGACTAAAATTGTAGGGCTTACTGGAGGTATTGGCAGCGGTAAAACAACCGTCGCTCAAATGTTTAAATCCTTTGGCGTCCCTGTTTACAATGCAGATGATGAAGCTAAAATATTGATGCAGAATTCTGATGCTATAAAACAAGAAATCATACACTTGCTTGGTGAAGACTGTTATAAAAATGGTCAATTGGACCGCTCTTTTATTGCTTCTAAAGTATTTGCAGATTCACTGTTATTAGAAAAAATTAATGCGATTGTTCACCCAAAAGTAGCAGCTCATTTTGATCAGTGGTGTTCACGTCAAAATACTCCCTATGTTATCAAGGAGGTCGCCATTATTTTTGAAACCAAATCGCAACATCTTTTTGATTTTATTATTACAGTTACAGCGCCAGTAGAAACTCGTATTCAGAGGGTGATGGATAGAGATCAAAAATCAAAAAATGAGGTGATGTCTATAATTAAAAACCAATTACCAGATTCAGAAAAAATTAATCTATCGAATTTTGTGATAATTAGTAATAAATTAACTGAAATGGAGGTTAAGTCTCTTGCAATTCACAACGAAATCGTCAATAAGCTTAAAAATTACTAAAAATTTAACATTTCTGTTAAGTTGAGGTTAAAAGCCATTTTAACATAATTTAAAACCTTAGTTTTGATTGATGAATAAAAAACTATTTTCTTTATTAGTTATTCTGATGAGTTTGTCACTTATCGGAATTATTTTTGTTCAAGCTTACTACATCAATAATTCGCTAGAAACAAAAGAAGAACAGTTTACATTCAATGTAAAAAAGGCATTGACTTATACCACCAATCAAGTTGCGGATACTGAGTATAAAAAATACGTCAAAGCACTCAATAAAATAATTTCCGATGGAATAGAGCCCGACACAACGGCCATCCGTAATATTACAGTTTACAAACAAGACAATACTACCAATCAGATTATTGTTTATAATACAGGTATTTTAGAAGAGAATTTTAAAGTGCCTTCCCTTATAGATCTTAATATTGACAGTTTGGGTTTGAGTAGCTTTAGAGGAAAAACGACCACTAAAATTTATGACAACAATGTTTTTGGTGGTGATCTTATTTCGACCTCAGAACAATCCTTTGAGAAAGTCCTTAATATGGACAAACTTCAAAAAGCTACTTTTGAAACACAATATAAATCAGAAATAAAAAACACCCCGATTCATCAACGTGTTTCTCCTTATGGAATTCAAAAACTGTTGCTTAAAAAATTAAGTGAAGACAATATTGATATTGGTTTTGAGTTTGCGATTTTCCAAAACGATATTGGCACCAAAATTCAATCTGAAAACTTTGACCAATCCATGATTCCTACCATTGGAGCTCCAATTTTTTTAGACGATAATGATGAGAGTGATTTTAAGCTTTATATTAATTTTCCAGAACGCAAAAAGTTTATTATTTCCTCCATTATAGGAGTTACTTTGTTGTCGGTATTATTTACTTTAATTATTATTATTGCTTATACCAGTGCTTTGTATCAGTTGATTAAACAGCGTAAAATATCGCTAATGAAATCGGATTTCATTAATAATATGACACATGAATTTAAAACGCCAATTGCTACAATTAACCTAGCATTGGATGCGATTAAAAACCCAAAAATCATCAACGATCAAGAAAAGGTAAAACGGTATCTTGGAATGATTAAGGATGAAAATAAACGTATGAATGCGCAAGTTGAAAACGTATTACGAATTTCTCAACTTCAGAAAAAACAACTCAATATAAGTAAAGATCGCCTCAAACTACACGAGCTAATTGAGGATGCTATCACGCATGTGGAGCTTATTGTAGAGGATAGAAGCGGGTATATCAAAACGCATTTTAAAGCCACTAAAACGTCTATATTGGCAAATGAAACTTACTTTACAAATGTGATCGTAAATATTTTAGATAATGCCATAAAATACTCACCTGAAGTCCCAAAAATTGATGTGTACACAGAAAATGCCGGTAACAACATTTTGTTAAGTGTCAAAGATCAAGGGAAGGGTATGAATAAAGCCGTACAAAAACGTATATTTGAAGAGTTCTATAGGGAATATACGGGCAATGTACACAACGTTAAAGGTCATGGATTGGGTTTAGCGAATGTAAAACGAATTGTAGAGAATCATCAAGGTACTGTTTCTGTTGAAAGTGAAAAAGGCAGAGGAAGTATTTTTACTATAAAATTACCACTAATAGCATAACATCATGGAAGAAAATTTAAAAAAAATATTACTAGTCGAAGATGATCCGAATTTTGGAACGGTCTTAAAAGAGTATTTGTCCCTCAACGGATATGAAGTTGTTCATGCCAAAAATGGAATGGAAGGCTTTGAGAAATTCAAAAAAACAGATTACCATTTGTGTATTTTAGATGTAATGATGCCCTACAAAGATGGGTTTACACTTGCCAAAGAAATTCGTGAAAAAAACACCGAAATTCCAATCATTTTTCTCACTGCTAAGGCGTTGAAAGAAGATGTTTTAAAAGGGTATAAAGTAGGTGCTGATGATTATCTAAACAAGCCTTTTGACAGTGAAGTCCTTTTGATGAAAATCCAAGCGATTATTCAACGCAAAACAGTTGATACACTAGCAGATAGCAAACAGTTTGAATTTACGATTGGCGAATTCAGTCTGAACTCTAAGTTACGATTTCTAACCTATAAGGACGAAAAACCAGCAAAGTTATCTCCTAAAGAGAATGAGTTGCTTCGATTGTTGATTTTACATGAAAACGATTTGATGCCTCGCGAAATTGCGCTGACTAAAATTTGGAGAGATGACAACTACTTTACGTCTCGAAGTATGGATGTTTATATTGCCAAATTAAGAAAGTATTTGAAACTCGATCCGAAAGTAGAAATTCTTAATATACACGGGGAAGGCTTCCGATTGGTTGTCAATAAATAACAAGTACAAAAACCAGCTTTTAGCTGGTTTTTTTTAGTTCATTATCCAAGTAGTTTATGATGTTTTGAATATCTGTATCGTATTCAAACCATTGTGTTTCGCTGTCTTTCTGAAACCAAGTCATCTGACGTTTGGCGAAACGGCGGGTATTTTTCTTAATTTCTGAGATTGCAAAATCTAAGGTCCATTCCCCATCAAAATAATTAAACAATTCTTTATAGCCCACAGTATTGAGTGCATTCATGTTTCTGTAGTTAAAAACAGCTTTGGCTTCTTCCAGTAAACCATTTTCAATCATTTGATCGACCCTGTTATTAATTCGCTCATAAATCAAAGGCCGTTCAGCCTTTAGTCCAATGGAGATTGTTTTAAAATGTCTTTGTGCTTTATGTTTGTTTAAAAAAGAGGAGTAAGGCTGACCTGTACTTCTACAAATCTCCAAAGCCCTTATAACACGATGTGGGTTTTTAAGAGCAATTGTCTCATAGCTTTTAGGATCTAAACGTTTTAATTCTTGCTGAAGAAATTCTAAGCCTTTTGATTCTAATTCCGAATTGAGCTGTTCTCTTATTTCTGTCGCAACATCTGGAAATTCATCAAATCCTTTAATCACAGCATTGACATACAATCCAGAGCCACCAACCATGACTACAACGCTTTTTGAGGAATGTAGTAATTCAAGTTTTTCTATAGCATCTTTTTCAAAAGCACCAACGCTATAAGTGTCTTTAATTGATTTGTGGTGGATAAAATGATGTGAAGCAACCTCTAATTCTTCGGCGTTTGGAGCCGCAGTTCCAATCGGGATTTCTTTGTAAAACTGCCGTGAATCCGCAGAAATAACATCTGTATTAAAATGGGAAGCCAGCTTCAAACTAAGTGCTGTTTTTCCGATGCCAGTAGGGCCTACAATCGAAATAAGATAGTTATTCATCGCCAATTTTATGACCACATTTGTGGCAAAATTCAGCACCATCTTGGTGATATGCTTCGTTACAATTTGAGCATGCCTGGGTGTTGTGAGGAATCAATTTTTCTTCTGATTTGGTCATTTCAGACGTTACAATTCCAGTTGGAACCGCAATAATTCCATATCCTAAAATCATAATTAAAGAGGCAATAAATTGTCCTAAAGCCGTAATTGGTGCAATATCGCCATAACCAACAGTCGTCAGTGTGACAATGGCCCAATAGACACTGCGCGGGATGCTTGAAAAGCCGCTGTCTTGTTCACTTTCTACCAAGTACATGACTGTTCCTAAAATGATACAAAGCACAATAACAAACGAAAGAAAGACAGCTATTTTTGCCCGACTTCGTTTTAATGCTTTTCCAAAATTAGCACTTTCACCAATGAAACGGGTGAGTTTTAAAATTCTAAAAACACGCAACAATCGCAAAGCTCTTAATGCCACTAAAGAATGTGTTCCTAAAATAAATAGCGATAAGTATTTTGGAATGGTTGATAGTAAATCAATGATTCCAAAAAAACTAAATATATAAGCTTTGGGTTTTTTAACAGTAATAATTCGAAGGATATATTCCAGACTAAACAAAATTGTAATCACCCATTCCGAAGTGTTGAGAATTGCGGCATATTTAGCTTCAATGCTTTCGACACTCTCGAGCATCACAAGGAGAATGCTTATAAGAATGACAATTAAAAGAAGAACATCAAATAATTTGCCTGCTGGAGTATCTGCTTCATAAATGATTTCATGAACTTTTTCTCTCCAACTTTTTGATTGATTTGGTTTAGACATATCTCAAAAATACTAAAAAAGATTAATCTTCAAGTTTAATTATTTTTAATCTTTTGTGACGACGCATAAAACTTTGAATGATATGCTGCGCATCTTTATTGTGTTCCATCGGAGTTAAAATCGATTTGAGTACGGCGGTGGTATGAATTTGAAAGTTTAAATTAAAATACGCATATCCTCTAAAAACACCATTTTCTATCAAGACTGCACTGCGTTCATCGACTTCACGACCATAGTCGATAATAATCATATTTTGGTCTTTAAATGTGTGAGATTCAATGATATTTAAAACTCTTTTATTGTAAATTTCTACAGGTTCTTCTGAAATACAGGCACCAGCACAACTTTTAATATCGTAGCCAAAACAAGAGTTTGCTGTTTTGTAGAGGCCACAAAGTTTTTGACACAATTGGTTTTTTTCAACAATTTTGTTCATAAAACTCTTGCCACTTTCATGATTTGAAAAAGTAGTGATTGGTTTTTGGTTGCCTTTTATTTTTTCAATCTTCAAATTGATATAGCCCTCAGTATCTCTAAAACTAAACAAACCATGGGTGAAAATGGTACGTCGAAGCGCACGATTTAATTTGGGTTTGTTGCGTTTTATCTCTTCACTTTCTTTAAGTAGCGCCACCAATTCACTGCCTGTTTCGTCATAAGTCACTGTCGCAACTTCGAGCTGAATTTTTTTTGATTTCGGGGTCTGACCAGTGAAATGCTGATTGATTCTACTTTTGATGTTTTTACTTTTTCCAATATATACAATCTCACCATCGGCTTTGTGCACATAATAGACGCCTGTAACGGATGGTAATTTAGAAATAATATCGGTTAACTTCGGTTCCATTTGATGTTTTGGGTCCAAACGAATGGCTTCTTTGATAATTGTTTTTTCAACATCCTTATCGAGGAGCATCTTAAAAAGCTTTACGGTTGCGGTTGCATCACCAGCCGCTCGGTGTCGATCACTCACGGGGATGCCTAAAGAACGCACAAGTTTCCCCAAACTATAGGAGGGAAGATCAGGAATTAGTTTTTTAGAAAGCTCGACGGTACATAAGTTTTCACGTTCAAAGTCAAAGCCAAGCCGTCTGAACTCTGTTTTTAAAATTCGATAATCAAACTGGGCATTATGAGCCACCAAAATACAGTCTTCAGTAATTTCTACAATGCGTTTTGCTACTTCATAAAATTTGGGTGCAGAACGCAGCATTTTACTATTGATGCCTGTTAGATTCACTACAAACGGTTGGATGTCGCGTTCAGGATTGACAAGACTGATAAATTGATCAACAATTTTATGTCCATCAAATTTATAGATGGCAATTTCTGTAATGCCTTCTTCATTAAATTTTCCTCCGGTGGTTTCTATGTCTAAGACTACGTAGATAGTGCTGTTTTAAATGGCGTAATTTCTGGCTCCAAAGATACTACTTCCAACGCGAACCATCGTACTTCCGCAGTCAATAGCTAAGGGATAGTCGCCACTCATTCCCATAGAAATTATTTCAAGTTCTGGGCTTGTTTTTTTTAAGCTGTCAAAAATGCTCTTAAGTGTTGTGAATTCTTCTTTTATTTGAGAAGTATCATCTGTGAAACTAGCCATTCCCATCACTCCTTTAATCGTTATATTTTTTAAATTTTTAAAATGATCGGAGTCTAAAAGCGCATGTGCTGCTTCTGAGGTCATTCCAAATTTAGTATCTTCTTGTGCAATTTTTAGTTGCAAGAGACAGTTGATGGTTCGTTGGTGTTTTTCGGCTTGTTTGTTAATCTCCTTGAGTAGTTTTTCGGAGTCAACCCCATGAATCAAATCTACAAAAGACGCCATGTATTTGACTTTATTTCGCTGTACATTACCAATCATATGCCACTGAATATCTTTGGGCATTTGTTGGTGTTTATCTGCCATTTCTTGAATTTTATTTTCCCCAAAAACACGTTGTCCTGATGCATAGGCTTCCATTAAATCTTCCACAGGTTTTGTTTTAGAAACCGCGACCAAGATCACATGACTTGGTAGTTGTGATTGAATTTCTGATAAATTGGTTTGTATAGACATACTTAAAACTCGTATATAGTGATTCCACTTCTTAATTTCGGATAAATATAGGTGCTTTTTGGAGGCATGACAGCCTCCGAATCTGCGATAGCCATTAATTCTTTTGTTTCAATAGGAAACAGTCCAAACCCCACTGCATGATCACCGCAATCTACGGTAGCTTTGATTTTTTCTAAACTATCGGCTCCATAGATATATCCAATGCGTGAATTGGTACGAACATTCGTAATTCCTAGAATAGGTTCCAAGAGATGCGTTTGTAAAATATGGGTGTCTAGTTGATTGATTGCAGATTGACTTTTTTGTTTTGTTGAACGTAAAGATAAGGAATAAAATGTGCCCTCTAAATACATGGATATATCGTGTCGATTTGAACTTTTGTAAGGCTTCGATCCTTTATTTATGACTTCAAAATCGATACTAATTTTTTCTAAAAAAGCCTCAGATTTTAAACCGTTTAAGTCTTTAATTACTCTATTATAATCGTATATTTTTAGTTGACTTTCGGGGATTAAATAAGTTAAAAAATGGTTGTAAGAAGCATCCGTTGTTGTGTGTTCTTCTTGTGATAGTTCGCGTGCTAACAGTGCTGATGATGCGGAACGGTGGTGGCCATCAGCAATGTAAAGTGAAGGAATATTTTGAAATCCCTTTTGAATAAAAGCAACGTCTTCAGCAGCATCGACACACCAAAGTTTATGGGTTTCATTTTCAGTCGTCCAAGAATTAAATTCAGACGCCTTTTTTTTAGCATTTTGAATGCCAGTTTCCAAACTCAAATCATCGGCATAAGTAAGCAGTACTGGTGCTGCATTGAACCGAACTGTTTGTAAATAGTTTTTAAAGGTATTTTCACGTTTTGAAATAGTTGCTTCGTGTTTTTTGATGACATGCGTGTCATAATCTTTTACACTAGCAGTTGCGATTACACCACAGAATAAGTGCCCATTTGCTTGTACTGTTTCATAAATATAATAAGATGTAGCAGTGTCTGTGATGAGAATATTAGAAGCTTTAAACGCCTCAAACTTTTCTTTCACCAGTTTATAGCGCTCTGGTTTTTCGATTTCTAAACGGGGGTTTTTCTTTATATTAATAATACTCAAAAAAGAAGTGGGATGTTTTTTTAATTCTTCTTCTAATTCGTTTTTAGAGTACGTTTTAAAGGATTTTGAGCTAAAATTCTGAACGTTCTCTTTTGTTGGACGAACAGCCTTAAAGGGATTTATTTTTGCCATTGTTCTTTTGGGATAAATTTGGAGTGAAATCTTATAAAAATTGAGCAGCAACAATCACTGCTTTCCTTTCTTTTGAATAATCGTAAAATCCTTCTCCTGTTTTAACGCCATATTTCCCAGCGCGTACCATATTTATTAAGAGAGGATTAGGAGCGTATTTTGGGTTTTTGAAGCCGTCATACATGACTTCTAAAATAGATAAGCAAACGTCCAGTCCAATAAAATCAGCCAATTCTAAGGGTCCCATAGGATGTGCCATTCCTAGTTTCATGACTGTATCAATTTCTTTAACCCCAGCAACTCCAGTAAACAATGTTTCGATAGCTTCATTGAGCATAGGCATTAAAATACGGTTGGCTACAAATCCAGGGTAATCATTTACAATAACCGGAGTTTTGTGAATTTTTTCTGTGAGATTTACAATAAAATCGATCACCTCTTTTGAGGTGTTGTAACCCGTGATAATTTCAACTAATTTCATAATAGGCACAGGATTCATAAAATGCATTCCAATAACGCGATCTGGTCTGGATGTTTGTGCTGCTATTTGAGTAATAGATATAGACGAGGTATTAGTGGCTAGAATTGTATCCTCTGGACACGCCTGGTCTAATTGCTTAAATATTTTAAGTTTTAAATCAATATTTTCGGTTGCAGCTTCAACAACAAGACTTGCATATTCAACACCTTCAGGGATATTTGTATAGGTCGAAATATTATCCAATGTTTGTGTTTTACTAATTTCGTCTATTTTGCCTTTAGCGATTAAGCGGTCTAAATTTTTAGTAATCGTTGCAATCGCTGTATTCAGCGCTGTTTGATTGACATCTATTAATTGAACTTTAAACCCTACTTGCGCAAACGTATGAGCAATTCCATTGCCCATAGCTCCAGCTCCAATAACTGCAATATTTTTCATATCTATTTTTTTAAAAACAATCTATAATTTGATGCGCAA
This sequence comes from Flavobacteriaceae bacterium, assembly GCA_018608765.1. Taxonomy (GTDB): domain Bacteria; phylum Bacteroidota; class Bacteroidia; order Flavobacteriales; family Flavobacteriaceae; genus Hel1-33-131. Next base: position 12,143 of record JABAYY010000004.1, on the reverse strand, counting down.
CTCTTAGTGCATCCGTACCATCTCTAAGGGTTACAATGGGTTTAGTGTTGTTATTAATGGCGTCAGCAAAACTTTCTAATTCGTCTAAAATAGCATTATTTGGAGCGATTTCAGGATTTTCAAAATAGATTTGTTTTTTAACACCTTCCGCATTTTGTAACACCATATCAAAATCTCCAGGAGTTTCTGGTGCATCTTTCATTTTCACCACTTCCACTTGTTTTTCTAAAAAGTCAACGCTGATATATGCATCTTTTTGGAAAAAACGACTTTTCCGCATGTTCTTCATTGAAATTCTGCTCGCTGTTAGATTGGCAACACAACCATTTTCAAACTCAATACGTGCATTGGCAATGTCAGGAGTTTCACTGATTACAGACACACCGCTTGCAGTAATATTTTTGACGGGGGATTTTACGACACTTAATATAATGTCAATATCATGAATCATTAAATCCAAAACCACAGGCACATCGGTACCTCGTGGGTTAAATTCAGCCAGACGATGTGTTTCAATAAACATAGGAGACTGAATGTCATTTTTAACAGCTTTAAATGCGGGGTTAAAACGCTCTACATGTCCAACCTGTCCTCTGAGGTTGTTTTCAGAAACCAACAAACGAATCTGTTCAGCTTCTTCAACTGTATTGGTGATTGGTTTTTCAATAAAAATATGTTTTCCTTTGGTAATGGCTTTGATGGCGCATGCAAAATGAGAAAGTGTAGGGGTTACAATATCAACCACGTCAACAGCATCTATGAGTGCTTCCAAGGAGTCGAAAAATTTGTAACCAAATTCACTTTCAACTTTTTGTCCATTTGATGCGTCAGGATCGTAAAACCCTGTAAGTTCATACTTTTCAGATTGCTGAAGTAGTTTAAGATGTATTTTCCCGAGATGTCCAGCACCTAAGACGCCTGCTTTTAGCTTCATGATATGAGTTTTTTGTAAAACTATGATTTTTTTACAGCATTTTTATTGTCCTAACAAAATTTTATTAAAAATCAGTCTATTTGCAGTTTTCTTTAGGTGGAGGACGTATGTCTAACGATTAATGTTTATTGTTTTATTAAATCTATTAAACACCGGTTAAAATTCTATTATCCGTTTATTACTTAAAACCCCCCGTTTATTACATGAAAGCTACCGTTCGTTACATGAGGTTATTTATATGAACTGTAGTGTAATATATTTGTAATAAACCCAACCTATTATTAAACTAACTAATAATATTATTGGCTTTTGTAGGCTTTGGTTTATATGGTCTGTTTGGAAATCCACATATAGAACAGATGTCACCAGAACATTGGGAATCTCCTTTTAAATTATTGACCGCAGGTATGGTTATTTTTGTAGCTTATGAAGGTTTTGAATTGATTGCCAATGCAGCACCAGATATTGAAAATCCTAAGGTAAATATTCCACGCGCCTATTATTGGTCCGTTATTTTTGTCATTATTTTGTATGTTATAATTGCAGCAATTACAGTGGGTTCCTTGGATTTTAGCCAAATTGCAACTGCTCAAGATTATGTATTAGCAGAAGCGGCAAAACCAATGTTAGGAAAAATTGGATTTACTGTTATTACTATTGCGGCATTAATATCAACTTTTTCTGCTATTAATGCCTCTCTTTATGGTGGAAGTAAAGTGAATTATGAAATAGCCATTGACGATGAGCTTCCAAAAGAATTTACACGCAAATTATGGAATCAACCTATTGGATTATTAATTACTTCAGGTGTTACAATTATATTAGTGAACACCTTAAAATTAGAAAGTATTTCAACAGCGGGAAGTGTTGGGTTTTTATTGATTTTTGCTGTTGTGAATTACACAGGATTTAAACTATCTAAAGAAATTGGAGGTAAAAAAAGTATTCCTTTGTTCGGTGCTATATTTTGTTTTATAGCTATGATTGCACTCCTTATTCAGCATTATTCAGTGAGCAAGTTAGATGTATTTATTGCACTAGGAATTATTGTTTTTTGTTTTGTAATGGAATTCATTTACAAAAAAACAGAGAATAAAAACACCTAAAATCATAGATTTATTTTTGTAATTTTATATTGAAACTCTAATAATAGACCCTTATAAATTTGGACATAATTTAGTGTTTAGCCTATCTTTACTTTTTTAAATTAGAAAATTCTTCTATTCAATTATATTCTTGAAAGATACGTTTAAACATAAAGGACTTCGCAAGCAATTAGTAGCGATTTTAACTGCTAAAGGCATTACTAATACAGCAGTATTGGAGGCTATTGGGGCCATCCCTCGACATCTATTTATAGACTCTAGTTTTTTGGAACATGCATACCAAGACAAGGCCTTTCCAATTGCAGCGAGTCAAACCATTTCTCAGCCCTACACCGTCGCATTTCAATCCGAATTGCTAGAAGTTAAGCCAGCAGATAAAATTCTTGAAATTGGAACTGGAAGTGGTTATCAGACCGCCGTATTATGCTTAATGGGTGCGCATGTATATAGTATTGAACGCCAGTTAGAACTCTTTAAAAAAACCAATCAATTTTTACCCAAAATTGGCTATGTAGCAAAACGTCTAATTTTTGGAGATGGCTATAAAGGACTGAAAGAAGAAGCCCCTTTTGACAGTATTATTGTCACTGCTGGTGCCCCTTTTGTCCCAAAACCATTACTGTCTCAACTAAAAATAGGAGGGCGGTTGGTTATCCCTGTTGGAGATGAAGATCAAATAATGACCCTATACATTCGTAAAGGACCTAAAGAATTTGAAAAACACGAATTAGGAAACTTTAAGTTTGTCCCCCTTTTAGAAAACAAAAACTAGAAAGTAATACCAAATAAAACAGCGTCATTTACAAAACCTGAGTGGTAAGATCGCACGTAATCAACTCTTAGGAACCGGTATTTTTTCCAACCAATATTATTAATCCCTAAACTAAATTCTTGATAGGGTTTTTGGTCTTCTGCTGAAAACCCATGAACCCCTAAAATTAAGTTATAGTTTAATTTATTGAGTAACGGTATTTTCCCTAATATATAGCCCTTAAAATCATGTTCGATGTGGTATTCAAAATAATTTTTAAAGGTACTAAAATCATAATAGCCTACATTTTTAAAACTAGACAGATAAGAACTGTCGAGGTTGACATGGGTTTGATTTCCATTGATGTGCTTGGCATCCATAAATCCTAACGATGTAGCCCCAAAAAACGTACCGCCAAAAATATTGTAACTAAAACGCCCTTTGTTTTCAAGTTTAAAATTTTGAGAAAGATTCACACTCAAATGGTCATAATTATAGTGGGAATTAGTAGCTCCAAATCCTTTCTCATAACTAAAATTTAACTTTGGATATTTAGGCGTATTTAAGTTGAATTTACTTCCTGGAAAGCTGAGGTATTTTTGTCCAAATCGAATAGCACCGTTGAACTTAAATTTAGCAATATTATGATTTTCAAAGGGTGCTGAATCAAAATTTAAAGGATCTAAGGGGTTGTTACTCGTATAGGACTTATCATCGTGACTAATGAACGTATAATCGGTGCTATTAAACAGTCCTCTACGGTTTTCAAAACTGAGTGCGGTTCCAAAACGAAAGCCATTAAAAAGCTCCTGACCATAATTTATTTTGACGAATCGGTTTTCAAACAGCTTCATGTAATTTTCCTCAAAAAGTAAGGTGCTCAACTCATTGATTAAATTCGAAATGGGTTCTTGATTGTTGTACTGCTGCACTTTTGTACCCGCACTAAAACCTACATTCAGATCATTGATATTGTTAAATTTATATCGAAACCCTACAGTTCCTCGAAGCGTTTGAGTCTCAACACTATAATTTAATTGACTGTTAAGTGAAACGTACTTTTTATACTCATCATAGCGTTTTGTATAATTGATCTCTAAATTTGAATTATAGCCTTGTACCGTATTAAAGTTAAGCCCGTTCAATGGACTGCTGATACTGAACTCTTTGTCCTCAAAAGAATTTTGGTACGTATATCCAGAAATCAAGTTTCCAAGTTTAAATTTATTAGAACCTGCATCAATGGAATCTAGGTAAGTTTTGGAATTATATAAAGTTTGAAGACTGTCTTTTTTAATGTAATCTTTAAACTCTTCGGAAGTTAATGGTACGGGTCTGAGGGTATTCCAATAGGTTGAATCTTTTTTATTGGCTTTCGGCTCAAAAGCTAAAATTTCATTTGTAAAGACTGATTTCTCAAAATCGGGATTCAGTTTATAATTGGAATAATTAGCCACAAAACTTCCATTCCCTTTAAATCCTAAAAATCCAAATTTAAAACTAATGGTTTGGGAGCGCAGCACCCAATAGTCGTTCTTTTCGTCGTAGGAAGCGTTTTGTTTAAAAGTAATCACATCGACTGCAGGCGATTGGATTTGAGCACCAGTAACGCTCAGTTCGAGACCATAAAACCCCCATTGATCTTCTACAATATAGACCACTCCCGAAAACACACGATCGTTTTCTCGTCGTGGAATCACTTTAATTTTATTTATCAATCGTCCTCCATTGTCATAAAAAACGCCTTCGAGTTTGTAGCGGTAATAATTAAAAGCATACTCCGCAATTGGCGACACGATTTCGGTGTTCATGTCAATTGTATTGTTGTAAAAATTATAATCAACGTCACTCGCATTATTAAAGCTAAATCCATTGGAATCCCCACTCACTTTAGATGCTATAATTTTTTCTGAAAGCTTATCAGGCTTTTCATAATTTATTTTTGAAACCGTTTCGGATAAATATAAAATCCCTGAACGCGTGGAGTCTAAGACGCCATCTAAATCGCCTACTTCTTGACCTAAAAATTTCTTTGGCACATTTTTGAGTCGGATGATTCCTTTGGAATAAAAATCGGCAGAATACGTATTAATTTTTTCTAGTTGCGTTTTTCGTGCGCCAATAGCAGAGCGTATGATGCGATCCGCTGGATTTTCTTTGGATGAAATCACCACTTCATTTAAGGAGATGTTTTCTTCTAATAAAGTGACATTTAAAGTATAGGGGAATTCTTTAATTTCAATTGTTTTGGTTTGTGTTTTAAATCCCAAAAACTGAAACACAATGTTGTAAGTTCCAGGTTGTGAAAGTGCCAATTCATAATCTCCCTGCTCATTTGAGGTCGTGCCTGTATAGGAATTTTCAATATAAATATTCACAAAAGGAATAGGTTGGTTATCTTGATCTGTAATACTGCCTTTGAGTTGTGCAGATACGGATAGGGAACAAAAAAATAATACTAATAAATAACGCATGCTGATAATTGTATGTTTTAGATTTAAGACGACTGAACTTGTAGGGTGTTGCAAAATAATCTCATCGTAAGTTACAATTAAGTCCTACTTAAAATTCTTTTTCACACGGTCTAAAGCACGTTTGTTGTCACGGTCTTTGATTGTCTCACGTTTGTCAAAAAGTTTTTTACCTTTTGCGAGAGAAATTCTTAGTTTTGCAAAGCCCTTATCGTTGATAAAAAGTTTGAGAGGGACAATGGTTAGCCCCGAATTTTTCACCTCTTTTTCAAGTTTTTTGAGCTCTTTTTTATTGAGTAATAACTTCCGTTCAGCTTTTGGAGCATGGTTGTAATGATTTCCAAAATCGTACTCTTGAATGGTCATATTAATCACAAAAAGCTCACCTCTTAAATTAAACTCACAAAAACTTTCGGCTATAGACGCCTTGCTCTCTCGAATCGATTTGATTTCAGTTCCCGTTAATACAATACCAGCAGTGTACGTATCTAAAAGTTCGTACGTAAAGCGGGCCTTTTTATTTAATATGTTAACAGATTTTTTCATCAATGGTCAAAACTAAGCAAAATATCAGTCGATTGCTAAATCGGGTCTATAATTTATTAGGATTTTAATACAAGTGTTTTTAAAAAATAGTTTTTAGTTACTTGGGGTTTATGACATAAAAAAAAGCAATACAATTCCAAAAAAGAAAACTTGTATTGCTTTTTAACTAACCAACCAACACTAATAGGACGAGCCTTAGGATGATTTGTTACAGATTTAATTTAAATCCAAACAGAACTAGTGTCTTTTGAATGGATTTTGTTAAAATCACATTTACTTTCATATTTATTGTATAATTTTGGAAAATTCAAAAAGAGGGGGGGGCTAAGCCACTTCAATTTCATACAAAAACCAAAAAATCAATACATGGGAATTTTCGATTCATTATTTAATTCTGATACAAAAGAATCAAACTGGCCGGGTGAACAACTAGAATCTTTAGATCAATTAGATCTTATTAAAACAGCTTCGTTTAAGACGCCTCAATTGATATTTAAACATTCCACTCGTTGTAGTATAAGTCGTTTTGTACTCACAGATTTTACAGCACATTTCACATATTCAGCGAATGAATTTGGAGCCCATTATTTAGATTTATTAAATCATCGAGACATCTCTAACGCCATTGCTGAACGTTTTGAGGTGCAACACCAATCGCCACAATTGATTGTAATCAAAGAGGGCAAAGCAATCGCCCATGCTTCTCATGAAGGGATTAATGAGTTACAGCTCAGTACGTTTTTGTAAGATTCTAAATGCCGAGTTCTTCAAAGAGTTTGATCAGTCCTTTACTTGAAGGGCGAGGAGCATCCGCATTTACAATAGTACCATCGGGAGCTATCAGTATAAATCGAGGAATACCATTCACTTTATAATCTTGTACAAAGTCAGCTTTCCAGCCATTGCCAGTAAATAATTGAACGCCCGTTAATTTTTTTTCAGTTACCATTTTTTTCCAAGCATCGTGTGCTTTTTCCATGGTACCACTGCGTCGGGCATCGTCCACAGAAATGCTCACGAACTCAATGTTTTTGTCGTGATATTTGACCTCTAATTTTTTCAAAAATGGAAACTCAACCTTACAAGGCCCACACCAAGTTGCCCAAATATCAATATACACATACTTCCCTTTGAAGTCGCTTAACGATGTTGTTCCGCCTTTGTGGTTTTCGTATTTAGAAAACACTGGAGATGCTGTTCCTTTTGCTAAAAGTTTGCGAACTTTAAGTTTTTCCAAGAAATAACTCTTATAAGTTTTTTGCATGGATTTAAACTCTTTATCCTGGTCTTCAAAGTAAGCGGTATCAAGTTGTTTGTATTCCGATTTTAATGAATCATAAGCAGTTTCTAAGTTGTCAAAAGTCTTTGAGAATTCAGCTTCAGTACTGTCAAAAAGATCTTCACTTAAATAACGTTCTTGTAGCAGGCTGTTGTCAATCATAAAATTACTTTGGTCAGCGTCATCTCCTTCAAATTTTAATGTTTCATCAAACGCTTTGGTATCAAGTGTAAACGAAATAGTATTGTCTTTTTTTAGATAGATAGTTCCAATTTCATTGCCATCAGAAAAACGATACATACCCTCTGTGATGTGGAGCGTATCACTAAAAGTTCCATTGTCATCAACTTTAATCTCTTTTTTGTACCCCTTTCTGTTGCTAATTGTGATTTTTTTAAATTCATTCACATTGGTTATTTTTCCAGAAAGTGTTGCGTAGTCTTTAGGGGTTTTTGAACAAGCCCCTAATAATAAAATGGCCGATAATAGAGTGAGGATAGGTTTCATAGGTATTTATTTTAAAATAAGTTCGTTCCAAAAATAGGTGAATCATCTTGTAAAATTAAAAAATTAACAATTATTTGGATATTTATTTAGGAATGTTCAAATTTGAGCAACTTAAACACGATATAAATGCATATTATAAGTTCCAAGCCATTAAGCTTATCCACTCTTAAATCCATAGTGTTTGAAGGTTCAGCAATTGAACTTTCGGATGAAGTGATCCAAAAAATTCAAGAATGTCGAGATTATTTAGACCAAAAAATCGAAGCGACTTCCGATCCTATTTATGGAATCAATACAGGGTTTGGATCGTTGTGTGATGTGCGAATTCACTCTGAAAACCTTACAAAATTACAAGAAAATTTGGTGCGTTCTCATGCCTGTGGCACAGGAGACTTTGTTCCACAACCCATCATAAAACTGATGCTTTTATTGAAAATTAAATCTTTGAGTTTTGGGCATAGTGGAATTCAATTAGAGACTGTTAATCGTTTGGTCTCATTTTATAATAACGATATTTTACCAGTTATATACACCCAAGGATCTTTGGGGGCTTCAGGAGACCTCGCTCCTTTAGCACATTTGGCGTTGCCACTCATTGGCGAAGGAATGGTTTGGTATAAAGGAGTGCAAACCCCTGCTTCTAAAATCTTAGATATTTTTGATTGGACGCCAATCACACTTCAATCAAAAGAAGGTTTGGCATTGTTAAACGGCACACAATTTATGACGGCTTACGGAGTACATTCGTTATTAAAGTCATTTAAGCTTTCCTATATGGCAGATCTTATTGGTGCGATGTCATTAGATGCTTACGACGGACGAATTGAACCATTTGACCCCTTAGTGCATTTGGTACGACCGCATAATGGACAAATTAAAACAGCAGAACGAATTTTAAGTTTTTTAGAAGACAGTGAATTGATGCAGCAGCCAAAAAAACATGTTCAAGACCCGTATTCGTTTCGATGTATGCCACAAGTACATGGCGCAACGAAAGACACCTTGATGTTTGTAAGAAAGACGTTTATAACCGAAATAAATGCTGTAACTGACAATCCTAATATATTCACCAAAGATGATAAAATTATTTCTGGTGGAAATTTTCATGGTCAACCCTTAGCATTTGGATTTGATTTCTTAAAAATAGCCATGGCTGAATTGGGAAATATCTCGGAACGAAGAACCTATCAATTGGTGTCAGGTTTACGTGAGTTGCCTTCTTTTTTGGTTGAAAAATCGGGACTAAATTCAGGGTTTATGATTCCACAATATACAGCAGCGAGTATAGTAAGTGCAAACAAGCAATTAGCAACCTCTGCTAGTGTTGATTCTATCGTATCTTCTAATGGACAAGAAGACCATGTGAGTATGGGGGCCAATGCCGCCATTCAAGCATATCAAATTTTAGAGAATGTAGAACGCGTTTTAGCTATTGAATTGCTAAATGCTTCTCAAGCATTGTTTTTTAGAAACCAAAAAACATCTCCATTTTTATCCGCGATGCTATCTAGTTTTAGGACAGAAATCCCAAAAGTAACCGAAGACAGAGTACTCCATAATGATATTGAGAAAGCCATCAAATTTATACAGACACTCGAACTGGAAGACGATGTGTTGTTTGATTAAACTTTAAAAAAAAAAGCCCCACATAGTGAGGCTTTTATAGTTACGATTCTTTCGTCTCTTTAGGCGATATTATTTTAATGTCTAACTTTGTGTCATCCTTTCCAATATCAAGAGTGATGGTATCTCCCTCATGAGCATTGGATTGAATAATTTCTTCCGCTAGAGCATCTTCAACATATTTTTGAATGGCACGTTTTAAAGGCCGCGCTCCGTATTGCTTGTCAAACCCTTTTTCGGCAATAAAACTTTTAGCTTTCTTGCTTAATTTTAAGGTATATCCTAACTCTGAAATACGCTTTAAAAGTTTTTCAAGTTCGATGTCAATAATTTTATCAATATCTTCTTTTTCTAAGTTATTGAAAACAACTACATCGTCAATTCTATTTAGAAATTCTGGAGCGAATGCTTTTTTAAGTGCGTTCTCAATAACCGAACGTGCATTAGAACTCTCTTGAGATTTTTGAGCTGCAGTTCCGAATCCAACTCCTGAACCAAAATCTTTTAACTTACGAGCCCCAATATTTGAAGTCATAATAATGATTGTATTGCTGAAATCAATTTTTCGACCCAAACTGTCCGTTAAAAATCCATCATCAAGAACTTGAAGGAGCATGTTAAACACATCTGGATGTGCTTTTTCAATTTCATCTAAAAGCACGACCGCATAAGGTTTGCGACGAATTTTTTCGGTGAGTTGTCCACCTTCTTCATATCCTACGTATCCTGGAGGTGCTCCAACCAATCTAGAAATAGCAAATTTCTCCATGTATTCACTCATGTCAATTCTTATAAGCGAGTCTTCACTGTCAAATAATTCTCTAGCAAGTACTTTTGCAAGCTGTGTTTTACCAACGCCAGTTTGCCCTAAAAATATAAATGACCCAATCGGCTTATTGGGATCTTTAAGTCCAGCACGATTTCTCTGAATGGCTTTCACAACCTTTGAAACCGCCTCGTCTTGCCCAATTACTTTTCCGCTGATAAGCTTGGGAAGTTTTGATAATTTATTGCTTTCCTTCTGAGCAATTCGGTTCACAGGAATACTGGTCATCATAGAAACCACTTCAGCTACATTTTCTTCAGTGACTATAATTCGATTTAATTTAGATTCTGTTTCCCATTTTTCTTGTGCATCTGCAAGGCTTTTTTCCAAGCGTTTTTCGTCATCCCTAAGCTTTGCAGCTTCTTCGTATTTCTGTTTCTTAACCACAGAATTTTTAGTCTCTTTCACCTCTTCAAGCTGCGCTTCTAACTCTACAATTTGGTCGGGAACATCAATATTAGTGATGTGAACTCTAGAGCCTGCTTCATCCAATGCATCAATAGCTTTGTCTGGTAAAAATCGATCAGTCATATAGCGATTGGTCAATTTAACACAAGCCGCAATAGCTTCTTCGGTATATTCTACATTGTGATGATCTTCGTACTTGTTTTTAATATTGTTTAATATTTCAATCGTTTCACTCACTGATGTTGGTTCTACGATTACCTTTTGAAAACGACGCTCTAGCGCACCATCTTTTTCAATATGCTGTCTGTATTCGTCAAGAGTTGTGGCTCCAACACATTGGAGTTCACCGCGTGCTAAGGCAGGTTTAAACATGTTAGAAGCATCCAAACTTCCTGTCGCACCTCCGGCGCCTACAATCGTATGAATTTCATCGATAAACAGAATGATATCGTCATTTTTTTCCAACTCATTCATCACCGCTTTCATGCGTTCTTCAAACTGACCACGGTACTTGGTACCCGCTACAATGCTAGCCAAGTCTAAAGTAACCACACGCTTGTTGAATAAAATTCGAGAGACTTTTCGTTTGATAATTCGAATCGCTAAGCCTTCTGCAATAGCAGATTTGCCAACGCCTGGTTCACCAATCAACAAAGGATTATTTTTCTTCCGACGGCTTAATATTTGAGACACACGTTGAATTTCTTTTTCGCGTCCAACAACAGGGTCTAATTTCCCTTGTTCTGCCATGGCTGTTAGGTCTCTTCCAAAGTTGTCTAGAACCGGAGTTTTAGATTTCTTGTTCCCTTTTTGACTGCTGCTTTGCCCAAAAGAACTGTCTTTGTTTTCGTCTTTAGGCATGTCTTCACTAGGAAAAGAGGCTGCTTTAGGAGTCTCCGTATAGTCGTCGTCGTTTGTAATCATATATTTAAATTGTTCTTTAACGCTATCGTAATCCACTTTTAGTTTATTCAATAGCTTTGTTGTAGGGTCGTTTTCATTTCTTAAAACACATAATAGTAAATGCGCTGTATTTATAGATTTACTTTGAAAAAGTTTTGCTTCTAAAAAAGTTGTTTTTAGAGCTCGCTCCGCTTGACGCGTCAAGTGAAGATTTTTTTTCTCATCGGAAGAAATCATAATATTGGGGTTGGAAGGGCTTAGGATTTCAACTTTACGACGCAAATGACTTAGGTCAACGTCTAAAGCGTTCAAAATATCGATTGCCTTGCCATTACCATCTCTTAACAATCCAAGCATAAGGTGCTCAGTGCCAATAAAATCATGACCTAACCGTAATGCTTCTTCTTTACTGAAAGAAATCACATCTTTAACTCTGGGGGAAAAATTATCGTCCATAAATATTCTTTGGTTAAAATTACAAATTCAAAGGCATTAAATCAAAAACTATACCTTTTTATTTTTCATTCCTACAAATGATAGTAAAAACTAATTAAAATCAAAATTTTTACGACGCTATTTATTAACCATTTAGCTTCTTAAAATTGTTGATAAATTAGATGTAAAAAAGTCCCTAAAATTCGCTTAATAATATTTTGAAAAGTAGTATATTAGCTAGGTTATTTAATAAACAAAAATTTAGCGTAGCATGATAGAAGGAGAAAAGTTAATCCCCATAAATATTGAAGATGAAATGAAGTCAGCTTACATCGATTATTCGATGTCTGTAAT
>JABAYY010000019.1 GCA_018608765.1 Flavobacteriaceae bacterium | reverse complement strand
ACCAGATCAATCATAGAGGTCCAGACGGAGAAGGAATCTTTGTTCAAAACAATATGGGTTTTGTACACAAGCGTCTTGCAATTTTAGACCCTACAGAGAATGGTCAACAACCCATGCATTCCAAAGACGGGAAATGGGTCGTTGTTTTCAATGGATGTATATATAACTTTAAGGAATTACGGGAAGAGCTAGTTGGGAAGGGTCACACATTTAACTCAGAATCTGACACCGAAGTCATTTGTGAAGGGCTTGCTGCTTATGGTACTAAGTTTTTTGAACGCTTCAACGGCATGTTTGCCATCGGCGCTTGGAATACAGAAGAAGAAAAATTATACATCAGTAGAGATCGGTATGGGATTAAACCAGTTTATTATTGGTTTAATGGAAAAACCCTTGTTTTTGCCTCAGAGATAAAAGCAATTATTAAACATCCAGATTACGAAATGGGTGTTGATTTAGATGCTTTAAATGAATATTTTACGTTTCAAAATATTTTTTCTTATAACACGCTATTCAAAGGGGTACATATGATTCCGCCTGCCAATACAGCTGTTGTTGATAGCGAAACCAAATTTGTGAAACATAATTCTTGGTGGGATTATGATTTTTCAAAGACCGATGATGCAATGAGTTTTGCTGACGCCAAAGAACAAACAAAAAATTTATTTGAGCAGGCGGTAACACGGCAAATGGTTTCAGACGTCCCTGTGGGAGCCTATCTTTCGGGTGGAATGGATTCGGGTTCCATAGCATCGGTAGCCTCTAAACAAGTCGATCGTTTGGCAACGTTTACCTGTGGTTTTGATATGAATGAGGTAACTGGTAGAGAAGCTAATTTTGATGAACGCCGAGACGCAGAATTAATGGCAAACCATTTAAAAACAGAGCAATTCGAACAAGTCATGAATGCCGGGGATATTCGTTGGTCTTTACCTAAGTTGGTTTATCACTTGGAAGATTTAAGAGTAGGGATGTCTTACCCCAATTATTATATCGCTCGATTAGCCTCTAAATTCGTGAAAGTCTGTTTACAAGGCACGGGAGGAGACGAGTTGTTTGGCGGCTATCCTTGGCGGTATTATAAAGTTTTTGATTCGCTGAGTCAAGAAGACTTTTTTGATCAGTACTATGATTTTTGGCAACGCTTAGTTCCTCTTGAAGAAAAATCAGAATTGTTTTCTAAAGAAGTACTTGATCAAATTGATTTGAATGCCCCAAGGCAAGTTTTTGAACGGGTCTTTACATTCAATGACAAATTAAAATACGATACGCCTCAAGATCACATCAATAATTCTTTGTATTTTGAAATTAAAACCTTTCTACCCGGTTTGTTTTTAGTAGGAGATAAACTGGCTATGGCGCACGGTTTGGAAGAACGTTTCCCTTTTATGGACAATGACTTAGTCGATTTTGCGATGCAAGTCCCTGTAGAACATAAACTAGGAGACTTGAATGAGGAGATTGAAAAAATAGATGAAAATTTAGAAGGGAATAAAAAAGCATATAGAGAACATGACGATGGTAAAAATGTTTTGAGAAAAGCCATGGAAGATTATATTCCAGAGCAAATACTAAACCGTAAAAAGCAAGGTTTTTCTGCCCCAGATGAAAGTTGGTATCGTGGAGAAAATGCAACATATATTAAAGAAATCTTATTACACTCTGACACCCTTTGTACAGAATATATAAATGCGGATTACATAAAAAAAACAGTTAATGAACACTTAAATGAAGGTACAAACCATCGCCTTTTAATTTGGTCTTTTCTCAATTTTGAGTGGTGGTGTAGAATATTTTTAAATAAAACAGATGATTAAGTTTATAGTATTTAAAGCTTATAAATGGCTTCAGAAACAGAAGAATGTCAAATTTGATAGATACTTGCCATTAAACGAATTGTTAATTGATCGATCTAAAAAAGCAGAATTATTAAAATTTGGCAAAGGAACGACCATCCATGATTCAAGCCATGTTTATGGAGATGTTACCGTAGGGAAAAATACTTGGATTGGACCTTTTACAATTTTGGATGGTTCTGGAATTTTAATCATTGGATCAAATTGTTCAATATCATCTGGTGTACAAATTTACACTCACGATACAATTAAATGGGCAGTTTCTGGAGGGGAGAGTCCATACGAATATGGAAACGTTGTAGTAGAGGACAATTGTTACATTGGGCCAAATTCAATTATAGAAAAAGGAGTAACATTAAAATCTGGAACTATTGTTGGAGCTAATAGTTTCGTTAATAAAACCTTTCCCGTAGGTTCTAAAATAGCAGGTAACCCAGCAAAGCAAATTTAAATGAACGTAAAAAAAATATTTAAACACTCGATAGCCGTTGAAGAGAATATGATCTTCCTAGACTCTGTAGAGAATGTTCAACAGAAAAATCAAGCGCAGACGCAAGAAACATTTTCTGAAAAATGGAGTCAATTTGAGCAAGGGGATAAAAAAGAAGAGGTGTATAGTTTCCAAAAGGAATGGTTTTTAGAACTATATGGTTTTGATTCTGAAGAAAGTTTAAAGCAATTTTTATCTTCAAAAAACACAATCATAGATACAGGTTGTGGCTTGGGTTATAAAGCTGCTTGGTTTGCCGAACTTGCTCCTCATGCTTTGGTTGTTGGTGTGGATATCTCAGAAGCTGCTAAAATTGCGGCAAAGAATTATAAGCACCTATCAAACTTATATTTTTATCAAGCCGATATTGCCAATACTGGAATCAAAGAAAATAGGATTGATTTTACAGTATGTGATCAAGTAATTATGCACACAGAAGACCCAGAAACCACTTTTGCTCATTTAACTTCGATAACTTCCAAAGAAGGAGTTTTTGCTTGTTATGTGTATCGAAAAAAAGCGCTCCCTCGCGAATTGTTAGACGATTATTTTAGAAGTGCTACTCATAATATTCCTAACGAACAATTGTGGGAAATGTCTTCACAATTAACAGAGTTAGGAAAACGACTCTCAGAGTTAAAAATAACTTTTGATAGTCCAGATATTCCGTTACTTGGAATAAAAGGAGGTGAGCAAGATTTACAACGCTTTATTTATTGGAATTTCTTAAAATGTTTTTGGCGAGAGGATTGGGGAAAAGAAATGAGCGATGCAACTAATTTCGATTGGTATGCTCCTTCAAACGCCAAAAGATATAGTAAAGAGGAGTTTAAAAATATGATAGAACAAAACAATTTAGAGATTAAGCATTTTCATGAGGAAGAGGCTTGTTATAGTGGTAGATTTGAAAAATAAAAATGATAATGACACAACCATCCATTTTTAAATACGAGAAACTAAAGTTGTTTTATAAACAACTTCAAGAAAGAAAAGAAGTGTTGACATTTAATGAATATGATGGAAGAAACTGTTTTTTAATCAGACATGATATAGATTACAATTTAGATAAAGCACTCGAAATGGCTCAATTGGAAAATGAAATGGGAATAAAGTCCACCTTTT
>JABAYY010000100.1 GCA_018608765.1 Flavobacteriaceae bacterium | reverse complement strand
CCATATTCACAACATCAGATACATTTTCAGTACGTTCCCATGCTAATTCACTTACATGAAGTAACACTTCGTTTCCTGGAGCATCCATATATTCTACAACTGCACCAAAGTCAAGCATTTTAATTACTTTAACTTGGTAAGTGTTTCCAAGTGATGGCTTAAACATTAACGAGTCAATTTTAGCTAAAACAGCATCAATACCATCTTGATCTGTTCCAAGTATTTCAACAATTCCTTCTTCTGTTACTGGATCTTCATTGATAACAATTGTAGTTCCAGTAGTTTTTTGAAGTTCTTGAATTACTTTTCCACCAGGTCCAATAAGTGCCCCAATAAATTCATTAGGAATCACTCGAGTCACCATTTTTGGTGAGTGTGGCTTCACATCTGCAGCCGGAGCAGCAATTGTTTCTGTTAATTTATCAAGGATGTGTAAACGACCTGCGCGTGCTTGTTTTAAAGCATTCACAAGAATTTCGTAAGACAATCCTTTGATTTTAATATCCATTTGACACGCTGTAATTCCTTCAGCAGTACCAGTTACTTTAAAATCCATATCTCCTAAGTGATCTTCATCTCCTAAAATATCAGATAATACAGCATAACGGTCTCCATCAGAAATTAACCCCATTGCAATTCCAGAAACAGGTCTTTCAATTTGAACACCTGCATCCATCAATGCCATCGTACCAGCACAAACAGTTGCCATAGAAGACGATCCATTTGATTCTAAAACTTCAGAAACAACTCTTACCGTGTAAGGGCAATCCGCAGGGATCATTCCTTTTAAACCACGTTGTGCAAGATTTCCATGTCCTACTTCACGACGTGAAGTTCCTCTTAAAGGTCTAGCTTCACCTGTACAAAAAGGAGGGAAGTTATAGTGTAAGTAAAAATTCTCTTCACCTTCGTAAGAAGGCATATCAATTTTGTTTGAATCTCTTGAAGTTCCAAGCGTTACAGTTGCTAGTGCTTGTGTTTCTCCACGTGTAAATATTGAAGATCCGTGTGTAGATGGTAAGTAGTCAACCTCACACCAAATTGGTCTGATTTCGTCTGTCTTACGTCCATCTAAACGAACTCCTTCGCTTAACGTCAATTCACGTACAGCTTCTTTTTCAGCTTTACTGTAGTAACCACTTACTAAGTGACCAAATTCTTCATTTTCTTCTTCTGTAAAAGATGCTTTTACCTCTTCTTTTACTTCAGCAAATGCAGCACCACGTTCAGCTTTAGAAGTTCCTTTTTTAGCAATTGCGTAACATTTGTCATAAGCCATGTCATGAATACGCTTCTCTAAATCTTCATTAACTTCAGCGGTTTCATATTCACGCACTTCTTTTTTTCCAAATGCTTCTGCAAGGCGTACTTGGGCTTCAACCTGAATTTTAATAGCTTCATGTGCAAACTTGATTGCATCTGCCATTTCTTCTTCAGAAACTTCATCCATTTCACCTTCTACCATCATCACAGAATCCGCAGAAGCACCGATCATCATTTCAAGATCAGAATCTACTAATTGAGCACGGCTTGGATTGATTACGAATGCACCGTTTACACGCGCAACACGTACTTCAGAAATTGGACATTCGAATGGAAAATCACTTAATTGAATGGCTGCAGATGCAGCTAAACCTGCAAGTGAATCAGGCATTACATCTTCGTCATGAGACATCAATTGAATCATTACTTGTGTTTCTGCGTGATAGTCTTTAGGGAATAATGGACGTAATACACGATCCACTAAACGCATTGTCAAAACTTCACCATCGCTAGGGCGTGCTTCTCTTTTGAAGAATCCACCTGGATAACGACCTGCTGCTGCAAATTTTTCGCGATAATCTACCGTTAAAGGTAAAAAGTTTACATCAGATTGTTTGTAGTTTGAGACCACAGTACATAACAACATGGCTTTTCCCATTTGTACGACTACTGATCCATGGGCTTGCTTTGCGAGCTTACCCGTTTCGATAGAGATTTCTCTTCCATCACCGAGGTCAATGACCTCTTTAAATACTTTTGGTATCATAATTTTTTGTTCTAATTAAACATTGGTGTTGTGTTGTTGTCGTTGTGTGGTGTGACCAATGAAAAACTCTAATTAGCTTCTTCTATTATTTATGAACTTTAAAAGTGTTAAAACCTAAAAAACCACGCTTTGTGCGTGGTTTTTTAATATTATTTTCTTAATCCTAATTCTTTTACAATTGCACGATATCTTAAGATATCTGACTTCATTAAATAGTCTAATAATGAGCGACGTTTTCCAACTAGTTTTACTAATGAGCGTTCTGTGTTATAATCTTTACGATTTTGTTTTAAATGCTCAGTTAAGTGATTGATTCTTTCTGTGAATAATGCAATTTGTCCTTCTGAAGATCCCGTGTCTTTGGCATCTTTTCCGTGTTTTTTAAAGAGTTTCTCTTTAGCTTCTTTTGTTAAATACATTCCAATATTATTTAAATAATTTTTATGCTGTTAACTACGTCTATCGTAATTAGTTGGCAAATATAGTGATTTTCTATTGCTTATGCCTTGTGGTTATCTAATTTATCAGTCGTGATACAAAAAAACGAACCATAGGCTCGTTTTAAAACTGATTTTAAAGAGTTTAATTTACAATACATCCATAGTTGTAGTAATGTCTAGAGATATAAAAACATCAAATTTTACAGGTGAACTCGTAACCGTGCCACTTGCAGTTGTTGTAATTTCAGTAGCATTTTTTAAGTCGTTCGCAATCGCATTAAGTTCTGAAGAACTACCAATAGTATAAACTGAAGTGTTATCTTCTAGTTCAATATCAGCGACTTCAATAACAGTGTCTCCAAAACTCAAAGAAGCTTCTGTTGCAATAGCACCTTCTATCCCTGTAAAATCAACAATTTTAAATGTCAATGAATTGATTCTAACGTCTTGAACTAAATCTATGTTTTGTTGAACCTGATCGTTAGATGCAAGGTTTATTGTTGAAGATTGAGACCAACTTTGAGCGGCTCCTTCGGAGTCTTCAATAACATTTACATTAACGGTTGTGTTGAATTCTTGGGTGATGTTAAACTCGGTTAGATCATCAAATTTATCGCAAGAAAAGAGTACAGTCATTGCAACAAATAAGGCACTGATTTTTTTGAATTTCTTCATTCTATTGGTTAATTTTTAATAATTTATTGATGGCTCTATTTTGAACTAAGCTCTAAGAGGTTGGTTTGATATTAAATCAATGTATTGGTTTACTTTGTTTTTTAGTTCACATCGAGGTGTAATGAAATCTAAAAACCCATGTTCTTTTACAAATTCAGCAGTTTGGAAGCCATCTGGTAATTCTTTTCCAGTAGTGTCTCTTACCACACGAGGTCCCGCAAATCCAATTAGTGCACCAGGTTCGCTAATATTAATATCTCCCAACATTGCAAATGAAGCCGTTGTTCCACCAGTTGTAGGGTCAGTACAAAGTGAAATATAAGGAATATTTGCATCGGCGAGTTGAGCTAGTTTTGCAGAAGTTTTTGCGAGTTGCATGAGTGATAAGGCCGCTTCCATCATACGAGCACCTCCAGATTTTGAAATAATCATGAAAGGTAAATTGTTATGAAGCGCATGGTCTGCAGCACGTGCAATTTTTTCTCCAACTACGGATCCCATCGAACCACCAATAAAACTAAAGTCCATACAAGCAATCACCAAGTCTTTACCTTTTGATTTGCCAACAGCAGTACGTACAGCGTCATTGAGGTTCGTTTTTGATTGTGCAGCTTTTAATCGGTCTGAATAAGCTTTTTTATCAATAAACTTCAAAGGATCTTTGGAAGTGATGTTTGTGTCTAACTCTTTAAATGTATTATCATCAAAAAGCATCTCAAAGTATTCATTACTTCCAATGCGTACGTGGTAACCATCTTCGGGACTGACATAGAAATTCCTTTCTAATTCATCCGTTTCAATGACCTTTCCAGTCGGGGATTTATACCAAAGCCCCTTCGGTGTGTCACGTTTTGCTTCTGTAGGAGTTTGAATTCCTTTGTCTTTTCTTTTGAACCAAGCCATATATTAGTGTCTAAATGGTAAAATTAAAGTACAAAACTACACAAATTTTATAATGTATCGACATTATTTAAATCTTCAAATGCTTTTTTAAGTCTAGCAATGAATGCTTTTTCACCTTCACGTAACCAACGTCTTGGGTCGTAATATTTTTTATTAGGGACATCGCTACCATCAGGATTTCCAATTTGTGCCGCTAAATAATCTCCGTTGGCTTTAAAATCGTCACGAATACCAGTCATAAAAGCGTATTGCATGTCTGTATCGATGTTCATTTTGATAACACCATAAGAAATCCCTTCTCTGATTTCTTCTACTGTAGATCCTGATCCCCCATGAAATACGAAATCAATATGGTTTTCTGAAACACCGTATTTTTTTGTGATATATTCCTGAGAATTTAGAAGAATTTTCGGAGTTAATTTTACGTTACCAGGCTTATAAACCCCGTGAACGTTTCCAAAAGCAGCAGCAATTGTAAATTGGTCACTTACTTTGCTTAGCTCTTCATAAGCATAAGCTACTTCTTCGGGTTGTGTGTATAATTTTGAAACATCAACATCGCTGTTGTCAACACCATCTTCTTCACCACCAGTAATTCCTAATTCGATTTCCAATGTCATTCCCATTTTAGACATACGTTCTAAATAGGTTTTACAGATTTCGATGTTTTCTTCGATTGGCTCTTCAGATAAATCAATCATGTGAGAGCTGTATAATGATTTTCCAGTTTGTGCAAAATGAACTTCACTTGCATCTAATAAACCATCAATCCAAGGTAATAATTTTTTTGAACAGTGATCTGTATGTAAGATCACAGGAACGCCATAGGCTAATGCCATTTCATGAATGTGTTTTGCTCCTGCAATTGAACCAGCAATTGCTGCTTTTTGACCTTCGTTTGAAAGTCCTTTTCCTGCATTAAATTGCCCACCGCCGTTAGAAAACTGAATAATTACGGGAGCATTTAATTCTTTTGCTGTTTCTAGAACACCATTAATTGTGTTAGAGCCAATAACATTCACCGCTGGAAGGGCGAATCCTTTTTCTTTAGCAAGTTTAAAAATTTCTTGAACTTCGCGTCCTGTAGCAACGCCTGGTTTGATGTTGTGACTCATTTTGTTTGTTTTTGTTGTAGCCGTAAAAGTAATGATTTTTAATAATTTGCGGCAAATTATTGCTGCGATTAGCGGTTTATTGTACGAAAACGATATAGCTAATCTGGGATTTCTAAAAGGGATAATTTATCCCAATATTGTAAACAGCTTTGCTGAAATTGAAGTTATTTAACCAACGATTTTGATCTCCAAAAGTAGGTTCATAAGCTTTAAAGCCAGTGTCAAATCTTAAGATAAAAAAACTAAAATCATAACGCAAGCCAATTCCTGCACCAACAGCAATATCTTCCAAAGATCTAATAGTATCAAAATTAGCTTTAGTGTCTGTGACATCATCTAAGACATTCCAAATGTTTCCAGCATCCATGAAAAAAGCACCATTCAAATTTCCAAACAAGTTGTAGCGGTATTCCAAACTAAAAGCGAGCTTCATGTTTGCCTCGTTAAACTCATTGTTGTTGTCTGAGCGGCCAGGTCCCAAATTATAAGCAGTCCAAGCTCTATTGTCATTAGAACCTCCTGCAAAAAAACTTTTTGAAAACGGAATACTTGTTGAATTCCCTAGTGGAATTGCAATTCCGAAAAAACTGCGCAATGCCAAAACATTACTTCGTCCCAAATTCCATAGTTTGATGTGGTCTATTTCAGATTTTATATATTGAGAAAAAGGAACACCACTAACTTTATACGCGCCTTCAGAATTATTTTCAAGATTCAATAGCTTAGAAGCGGTGTAAAGCAAATTGCCAGCGAGTTCAAATTTCACTCTAAATATGGAGAAATTTGTATCAAAAGGATTTTCTCGACTGTTTCGAACGTAATTAAAATTACTTGCCAAAATAAAATTGTCTTGAACCAATCGGCTTTTACGTTCCTGGATATTTCGGACTGTTTGATATTCATTTGGATTGGAATTCTTATATAAAACATCCTCATTCACTAGATTGATGAATTCATCCGCTCGCGATTTTAATAGTGATTGTTGTCCATTAGCGTCTGTATTAAAAAAACCGGCTGGGGTAGAATATGAATCAAGTGCAATAGATTGGAGTCGGTTGAAAGAGTTTTGATACACACTAAAGTAATTAGTTGGATTCAGGTTTCTTACATATTGTAAGTTGACTAAATCAAGCGTATTTGTTACTTTTTCAGACGGAAACCATTTATAACGAAAAACACTATTAAAGGTTTGTTTATCCAATCCAATATTAGTTTGACCCGTAAATCCAGTACTAATCTGCGTACTAGGAGACATGTATTTTGGGATGATTTTATCGGTGTTTACTGGAAAAAATAATCGAGGAATATTTAGCTTTATATCCGCACCCAACTCATTTATATCGAAAAAACCATCTTCTGCACTTGCTCCATCTTTTGATGCGCCAATGGCTCCTAGTCCCGAAATTTGAAGGGTTTCAGCACCTTTAAAAATATTACGAATGACAATTCCAGTAGTGAAAGAAAGTCCAACTTTTTGGATATTACTTTGTGAGACACTTACATCAAACCCCAAGCCGTATTTCTTCTTTGGGGTTAGATAAATATTTGCGGTCAGCGTGGTATCTTGTGGGTTTTCTACGTATTCAATATTAGGGTACTTAAATGTTTTTAACTCGTTTAAGTAGCGATAGGTGCGTGCACGTTCTAAATCTTTAAATAGGCCACCTTTTGTAATTAGGACAGCATCGGTTAAGGCTTCGGGTCTGTATTTTAATTTCCCATGAGCATATACATTGTAATTATTGTAGCTTACTGAGTCTGAGACAGTTTTAGAGCGATTTTCAAAAGTTGCATCTGTGTATATGTTTACATCTTTAATTCGATATGTTTGAAATGGAACGCGTACAATTGAATCGTCATTTCGAATAATCCGATCCTGAATATTCATCTTAACATTCACCTTATTTTTTATTCCAATCGTGTCATTTTCGTATCGAATGTATTGTTCCGAAAAATGATAAGCTCCAGAATTCCTAAATGCCGTAGTCAGACGGCTGCGTTCGTTGTCAAAATTTGATATTTTAAACTGATCTCCTTTTTTTAAGTAAGAGCCTGATTTTAAATTATTATATAAAGTATCGATTACTGGAGAGTCAATGCGTTCGGAAAGTACTCCTATACTGTAAGGGGTTCCTGTCTCAATTTCAAATCTCAATGCAGCTCTTTTTACCCCAACAGTATCAACTTTATAATTGACAGTTCGATCAAACCATCCATTAGCAAAATAATACCGTTCTAGGTTTAGCTTTGTTTTATTGATTTTTAAAGAATCTAAAAGTACGGGGGCTTCACCTGTGTTTTTTAACCAGCGATTAAATCCAATTGCTGATGTTTTTAACTGATTGAGTTGTTTTTCTGAAAGTTTAGAAATTAAACGCTGTTTTCGTTTGGGGTTTTTTTGCAGCCAGGCCTCAAAGATAGAATCTTTGTGAGGTCGTGCTAAATTATAAATATGTAGTCTTAGAGGGGCACCAAGCAGTGATACATTTTTTTTCTGAAACGATAAATTGGTAAGTTCCTCTGATTTTTTCTTTTGACCATTGATAAAAAAACTATTTTCAGTCAATAAATAATCGGTTGCCTCAACTCGTTTTACAGCATCACAAGCCATAAAAAAACAAGTCATTACAAATACTACGGTTATTTTTATCAGTGTTTTCTTCAACAATCAATAAATAAAATTTAGCTTTACTGTCTAAATTAATAATAATCAAAAGTACGTTTTTTAGATGTTAACCAAAAGCCAAATAAAGTTAATCACGAGTTTGAAGCAAAAAAAGTTTAGAACCCAACATCAGTTGTTTGTTGTTGAGGGCATCAAAGTTGTTGAAGAGTTTTTAAACTCAGAATATGAACTAGATGCTATTTTTGCATTAGACGATCGTTTTTCACATTACAATCAGAAGTTCACTTTAGTTGATTCCAAAGAACTTGCGAAAATTAGTGGATTTAGCACTCCCAACAAAGTGTTGGCTACTTTCAAAATCCCAAAACTTCAAGCAATAGATTGGTCTTCATTAGTAGTTGCCCTTGATGGCGTCAATGACCCTGGAAACTTAGGGACGATTATCCGTCTTTGTGATTGGTTTGGAATTGAAAATTTGGCATGCAGTGAAGAAACTGTAGATTGCTATAACCCAAAGGTTGTTCAAGCGAGCATGGGCTCTCATACACGAGTTAATATTTCATATTTAGATCTTAAAAAAACCTTGCCATCTGCTTCTAATTGTATGGGTACATTTATGGAAGGTGTTTCTGTTTATGAGCAAAATCTACCTAAAACAGCTGTGATAGTTCTGGGAAATGAAGCCAATGGCATTTCTAAAGAGATAGAAGGTTTGATGCACACGCGCCTTTCTATTCCCAGATTTGGAAAATTGAAGCAAACAGAAAGTCTCAACGTTGCAAATGCGGCTGCAATTATTTTGAGTGAATTTAAGAAAAATACTATTGAAACGTGAAATTGATAAACAAGCCACGTGTTTGCATTTGGGCAATATTGCGTGTCCATCGACTGTCAGGGTCGATATCTTCTACGAGTTCATTCTGCATTGAAAATACCCCCCGAATTGAGGGCGTGAATTTGAACCAAGTCAAGTAAAGGTCAACACCAATACCTAGTTCATAATACATGTTATTTTTGGTAACTCTAAAAACATTTTTGCTATTGTCATCTGGATTGTCTTGTTGACTCGATAGGTTCAATGCCGTTGAAATTCCAGCGACTACAAATGGCTTGACATTGTTAATTCTCTTTGAAGATAGCTTCACTAACAAAGGAATATGTATAAATGTAGATTGAATTTCACGGCTGAGGTCTTTATCTTCAAATGCAATTCCTGTAAAATAGGTTTTGCTGTAGTTTAATTCTCGTCTCGAAATCACCAACCCTGGTTCAAGACGAATGTCTATGTAGTCATTGATCCTAACGTTTCCAACAAGTCCTACATTAAACCCTGTAGATTTCAATACTTGAATATCTTTGACGTCTGTGTAATAATCAAAATTGTAATCATACACATTAAACCCTAAATAGTATCCATAAGACAATCGTGCTTTATCAAAATTTTCATTATTAAGGACGCGTTCTTTACTAAAAAGCTGAGCGCTTGAAAATTGAATAGAACATAAAATAAAGAAGATTGATAAAACGTGCTTCATACTTATTGTTTTGTTGCAGTATAAATGGTAGCAACTCCAAATGTTTGTGGAAGGGCTTTCGAGTTTATAAACCCTGTTTTATTCAAAATATTGTTAAAAGCCTCTCCATAAGGAAATTTAGAAGCCGATTTACTCAAGTAAGTATAGGCCGATTTGTCTTTAGAAAAAAGTTTTCCTACGAGTGGTAAAATAACATTAGAATGCAAATAGTAGCCTTGTTTGAAAGGAAATTTTGTAGGAACAGAAGTTTCTAAAACCACAAAGATACCGCCAGGTTTCAAAACTCTCAATATTTCGGCTAAGCCGACTTCTAGGTTTTCAAAATTTCTTACGCCAAAGGCAACAGTAATTGCGTCAAAGGAACTATCGTCAAAAGGAAGGTTTTCAGAATCGCCAACCACCATATCAATGGTTTTGTGTAATTCTTTATTTAATATTTTTTTCCGCCCTACTTCCAGCATACCCTCGCTAATATCCAACCCAATAATTTGAGTAGCATTGGTTCGAGTTAAATTAATCGCTAAATCGCCTGTACCCGTTGCAATATCAAGAATGTTTTTTGGATGGGTATCAGCAACAAGTTGAACTACTTTGTTTCTCCATTTAATATCAATTCCAAATGAGATGACTCTATTTAAACCATCATACTCATTTGAGATTGTATCAAACATTTTTGCGATTTGTTGTTTTTTACCAAGTTCGCTATCTTTATAGGGAGTAATTTTTTCAGACATATGTGGTCAGACCTTTCTTAATAATTTGAATGCAAAGAAATACAATTCATAAACAAATCCCTAAAAATAACGTATATTTGCACATCTTTTTAATTGATAATTAATGAAAATCATTATAGCCGGCGCTGGTGAAGTCGGGTTTCATTTAGCGAAGCTTTTATCTTACGAATCACAAGAAATCACCCTTATTGATTTGAATAAAGACAGTCTCGTGTATGCAGATACGCATTTGGATATTAAAGTAATCAAAGGCGATGCAACTTCTATTTCTGTATTGAAAGATGCACGAATTTTAAATTCAGATTTATTTATATCCGTTACATCATCTGAAACCTCCAATATTACAGCTTGTGTTTTAGCTAAACAGTTGGGTGCAAAACGAACCATTGCAAGAATTTCGAATCCAGAATTTATAAACCATAAAGACGAAGTTGGATTTACCAAATTTGGGATTGACGAGCTTATTTCCCCAGAATCTTTAGCGGCTGCTGAAATTGAACTACTACTAAGTCAGTCGGTTTTCAATGATACTTACGAATTTGAAGAAGGTGCATTGACTATGCTTGGATTGTCACTTTCCAAAGATGCTAAAATCATAAACAAATCTGTTAGAGTTGCGGCACAATTACTTTCAGACATTCATTTTATACCCATTGCTATTCAGCGATTTGGGTCTCATTTGACTATCATCCCTAGAGGAGATACTATTTTTAAGGATGGAGATCGTGTTGTTTTTATCACTTCAAAAGGAGGAGATGAAGAATTGTGTAAACTCACCGGAAAGAAAAAGACAGAAATTAAAGATGTAATGATTTTAGGAGGGGGTAAGATTGGCTCTAAAACAGCTTGTGATCTTTCCAAAAATTTCAACATTAAACTTGTCGAAAAACTAAAAGATAGAGCTTTTGATTTGGCAGAACAACTTCCAGATACCTTAGTGATTAATGGTGATGGTCGTAATGTTGCACTTTTAGAAGAGGAAAACATCAAAGACATGGATGCTTTTATTTCTGTGACTGGGAATTCTGAAACTAATATTATGTCTTGTTTGGTCGCTAAATCTAAGGGAATCAAAAAAACTATCGCATTGGTTGAAAATATGGATTATTATGAGCTTTCTCACTCTATTGGAGTTGATACGCTAATTAATAAAAAACTTCTTGCAGCCAATAGTATTTTTAGGTATATACGGAGGGGAGAAGTGGTTGCGATGACAAAACTAAGTAATATGGAGGCGGAGCTGCTTGAATTTGTAGTAAAGCCAACATCCAAAATATGTGACAAATTTATTAAAGAGATCGAATTTCCTCTATCTGCTATTATTGGTGGTGTGATACGAAATGAAGAAGGATTCATTGCTTTAGGAGATTTCAAAATCGTATCAGGCGACCGCGTTGTTGTTTGTTGTTTGCCTCAATCTATTAAAAAAATAGAGAGTTACTTTTACTAACCCAATCTGTTAATGAAACTCAATTATAAAATTATATTTCACTTTTTTGGACTCTTGCTGTTGTTCAATGGCGGATTTATGTTGTTAGCCGCGTTCTTAAGTTTTTGTTACAAAGATGGTGCGACTTTTAATTTATTTCTAGCAGGTATATCTGTACTATTGTTCGGAGTTTTAGCCATGCTTTGCACCAAGAATCACACCAAAGAAATGAACAAACGAGAGGGGTATTTGGTGGTTGCTTTTGGTTGGATTGTGATGACCTTATCTGGTACACTTCCATACTTATTCACCGGTGCTATTCCAGATTTCACAAACGCTATTTTTGAAACGATTTCGGGATATACCACAACGGGTTCTACCATTTTAAATGATATAGAGTCACTTCCAAAAGGCATCTTGTTTTGGAGAAGTTTGACGCATTGGATTGGGGGGATGGGAATCATTGTATTAGCAATTGCAATTTTACCACTTCTTGGAATTGGAGGTATGCAGCTTTTTGCAGCAGAAGCCCCGGGGCCTAGTGCCGATAAATTACACCCTCGAATAACAGATACAGCCAAACGATTGTGGCTTATTTATTTTGGATATACAGCCGCCGAAACTTTATTTTTATCTTTAGCTGGTATGTCCTTTTTTGATGCACTTAATCATTCGATGAGTACTCTTTCCACGGGAGGGTTTTCAACTAAAAATGCGAGCATGGCGTTTTGGAACTATTCTCCTTTGATTCAGTATATCGTTATCTTTTTTATGTTTTTAGCAGGAACCAATTTTGTGTTGAGTTATTTCGCATTTAAAGGAAATGTAAGTAAAGTAGTAAAGGACGAGGAATTTAAATTATATTTTAAATTTATAGTAATTTTCACCCTAATTGTTGGCGGGATAATTTATTATAATTCTTTCTTAAATGGTGCTTCAGCGTTTGGTCATCCTATGGTTTGGGGTGACGGGGAAGGGTCTTTTAGGCACGCACTTTTTCAAGTAGTGGCCATTGTTACTACCACTGGGTTTGTATCCGCAGATTACACCCTTTGGGCGCCGTTTTTACTCGTATTCTTTTTTGGGTTGATGTTTCTAGGAGGCTCCGCCGGAAGTACTTCTGGGGGTGTAAAAATTGTACGTCATTTAGTGCTTATAAAAAATGGTTTTTTAGAGTTTAAACGCAGCTTACACCCGAGCGCAATTCTGCCTGTGCGTTATAATAATAAATCTGTTTCAGGAGAAATTGTGTTTAATGTCCTTGGGTTTTTTATACTCTATATGCTATCCTTTATCGTAGGGTCTTTAGGGTTTGCACTTTTGGGTCTCGATTTTCAATCTTCAATAGGAGTAGCTGCCTCAAGTTTAGGGAACGTAGGACCTGCTCTTGGTGAGTTTGGTCCTGCTCACAACTTTTTTGAAATGCCTGCTGCCGGAAAATGGTGGGCAGCTTTTTTAATGCTTATCGGAAGATTAGAATTGTTTACAGTTCTTATCTTATTTACCCCTTTCTTCTGGAGAAATCGATAGAATAACGTCTTTCTAGCTCACAGCTTTCTTAATACGACTGATCGCTTCAATTATTTGGTCTTGAGACGCTGCATAGGATATGCGGATACAATTTGGATTTCCAAATGCATCTCCTGTAACAGTAGCAACTAAAGCAGCTTCTAACAAGTATAAAGAAAAGTCTGTTGCGTTCTTAATAAGTGTCCCATTAAGTGTTTTTCCAAAAAAAGCAGTTACATCAGGAAACACATAAAAAGCACCTTCAGGAGTATTGCATGTAAATCCATCGATATCTTTTAATAGTCCGAGAATTAAATCGCGACGAACTTTAAACTCGTCAATCATATATTGAACTTTCGTAGGCGATGCTTCTAAGGCTGTAATTACGGCACGTTGGGCAATACAATTTGCACCACTTGTAATCTGTCCTTGCATTTTATTACACGCACGTGCAATGGCTTCTGGAGCTCCAAGGAAACCAATACGCCATCCTGTCATTGCAAAGGCTTTTGACACCCCATTAATGGTGATAGTTCGGTCGTACATATCCTCAAATTCAGCCATACTAGCATGACCACCAACAAAGTTGATGTGTTCATAAATTTCGTCAGAAACGATGTAAATATTAGGGTAATTTTTTAAAACATCTGCTAAGGCTCTCAGTTCAGCTTTACTATAAACAGATCCACTTGGATTACAAGGGGAACTAAACCAAATCATTTTAGTTTTAGGCGTAATAGCTGCTTCTAGTTGCTGAGGGGTCATTTTGAAATCATTCTCAATAGAAGTCACAACTTCAACTGGTACGCCATCAGATAACTTTACGATATCAGCATAGCTAACCCAGTAAGGACAGGGTAAAATAACTTCGTCGCCTTCGTTGAGCATAACCAATGCTACATTCGCTAAACATTGTTTGGCACCTGTAGAAACCACAATTTGAGAGGGTTGGTAGTTGATGTTATTATCACGCTTAAATTTGGTGATGATGGCTTGTTTTAACTCGGCATATCCATCGACTGGGGTGTATGAATTATAGTTTTCATCGATAGCTGTTTTCGCAGCGTCTTTGATGAAATCTGGAGTATTAAAGTCCGGCTCTCCCAAACTTAGTCCTATGATATCTTTGCCTTCGGCTTTTAATTCTCTTGCTTTGGCTGCCATCGCTAGGGTTGCTGATGTGGCCATGTTTAAAATTCTTTCAGAAAGTAATTGGTTCATTGTTGTTCTGTTATGCTTGTAATAAAGGTTTTGTGCCCATTTCTTTTAGATATTTAAAATGGGCTATAATTGCTTTTCTTGTAGTTTCA
Source organism: Flavobacteriaceae bacterium (assembly GCA_018608765.1). Lineage (GTDB taxonomy): Bacteria > Bacteroidota > Bacteroidia > Flavobacteriales > Flavobacteriaceae > Hel1-33-131. The sequence continues at coordinate 9,260 of JABAYY010000100.1, read as the reverse complement.
AATTCGTTATAAGGTAAGTTGAATTCTTTTGCAGTTTTCTTTACAATCTCGGCAATCTTACCATAATGTACATGTGATATGTTTGGAAAAATATGGTGTTCTACTTGGTGATTTAACCCTCCTGTGAACCAGTTAACCAATTTGTTTTTTGGTGAAAAGTTAACCGTTGTTTTAAGTTGGTGAATTGCCCATGTGTTTTTCATTGTACCATCAGTTTCAGGCATTGGCATTTCTGCTTCGTCCATAACATGTGCCAATTGAAAAACGATGCTAAGAATTAGACCTGCAGTGTAGTGCATTATAAAAAACCCTAATAAAACTTTGTACCAAGCAATGTCTAAAATTAACATTGGAAGTACAATCCACAAGGCTAAATAAATTACTTTAGACACTACAAGCGTGCTCCAGTTTAGGAACGGGTTTGGAAATTTACCGTATGAAAGTTTACGTTTCATATAGCGTTTCATCTGAATGAAATCAGTAGTGATCGCCCAGTTTATGGTCAGTAAACCGTATAATAATACGGAATAAATATGTTGAAATTTATGATGACGTTTCCACTCGGTACTTTTGGTGAATCGCAACACACGACCTGCGTCTAAATCTTCGTCATGTCCAGGGATGTTGGTGTAAGTATGGTGCAACACATTGTGTTGAACTTTCCAATTATAAACATTTCCAGCGAGGATGTATATACTTCCTCCCATGATGTTATTGACCCATGATTTATTAGAAAATGATCCATGATTTCCATCATGCATGACATTCATTCCAACTCCGGCCATACCTATTCCCATTACCACAGTAAATAAAATTTGTAGCCATCCAGGCATGTTAATTGTAAGTATCAAAAAATAAGGCACTAAAAAAATTGAAAACATCACAATAGTTTTAGTCCAAAGTTTCCAGTTTCCTGAGCGTTTGATTTTATTTTCTTTAAAATAATTATTAACTCGACCGTTTAAGGTTTTAAAAAACTTAGCCGAATCTTTTCTCGAAAATGTGATTGTTGATTTTGTCATGAGTTGTTTTTGTTATCTCTGATAAAAATATTAATCAAATGTAGATAATAAAAAAGTTTAGAACGAGAGAATTCACAACATTTAACATATTAATGGCTATTTTTGCAGAAAACATACCAAGTCATGCTTTTAATTCAGAAATATTTTCCTAACCTCACAGAAATTCAGTTCAAACAGTTTGAAGCATTGCAAGGGCTTTATGAAGAATGGAATTCACAGATCAATGTTATTTCCCGAAAAGATATAGAGGCGTTGTATTTGCGGCATGTCCTTCATTCATTGGCACTAGCAAAATTAATCGAATTTAAAGCAGGGGCCCAAATTTTAGACGTTGGTACTGGGGGTGGATTCCCTGGAATTCCCTTAGCTATTCTATTTCCAGAAGTTAAATTTCATCTAGTAGATAGCATTAATAAAAAGTTAAAAGTGGTCAATGGCGTTGCTGAAAGTTTAGGTTTAGAAAATATCAAAACTACACATGCCAGAGCTGAATCCATTAAAGGTCACTATGATTTTATTATAAGTCGTGCTGTGACCAATATGCCTGATTTTGTGGGATGGGTCAAAAATAAAATTGCTAAAAAAAGTGTCCACCCTATCAAAAATGGTATTTTGTATCTTAAAGGCGGCGATTTAACAGAGGAGCTTAAGATTTACACAAAAGCAACTCTCTATGATTTAAGTGCTTATTTTGAAGAAGATTTTTTTGAAACAAAAAAAATCGTACATCTTCCACTTAAATATAAGGGTTGAAATCTTAAAAAGTAGCCACTAAATTAAGGGTTACACCAGTGTTTTTACTTACCGGTCTACACACACCTCCCACACAAAGTAATCCTCCTCGTTGGCGTCCATAGTTGATTCCCACACGAGTCGATCCTTTTGTGTAACTTCCTCCTAAATTAAAGAAATGAATTTCTGTATTTTCAGTAATTTTACTCTCCTCATAGTTGTAGGAGTCATTTAAATAGACCCCAAACTTTGAATTAAAAAAATACTCTATCGTGCCTCCTGCCCAATTATTGGCATCGTCATTTGTAGAGAGGTGCTGAAGTTCCAGTCGAACCGATTTGCCACTATTAAATTTGTAGGTGCTTTCGGCAACTCCAATCCAAGCATTTACAAAATCATTAGCTCCTTTGGACTCTAAAAAACCTTTATTATAATTTAAGTTTATATAAGTAAAAATTGATTTTAATTTTGGCGACCATTTTTTTCGAATTTCTGCATTAATTTCCGAATACAGCTTGTCATCAAAATTCAACAATTCTGTTTCGTATGTTAAATCATCTCCTACAAAATAAGCAGTGCCTGAAGGATTGGAATAGGTCGATGTTAAATTTGCCCAATAGGACCAATTCACACTTAGTTTTGTCCCGTATTTACCGCCTAAAAGAGATCCTTTTTTAATATTATAAAATACATCGATAGACTCTCCAATTTCTCCAGATTTGACTAATGGAAATTCATAGTTTTCAACAACTAACCCTGGTTGGGCTTGGTATATATAAATATTTGCGAGTGTATAATCATGTTGTTTTGTAAGTGCCGGCAAGTAATTCATACTCAGCTGGCTTGTTGGATTGTTATTAAGGTTAAGGGCGCTTCTTTCAGAGTAAAAACGCATGTTTTCAAGTCTTCTAAAAGTGGATCCAATTCCAAATCCTTTTTGTGAATAACCAATGTTCCAAGTAATTGCATTTCCATCAAACAGTGCTTTTTCTGAAAAGGATACTATGTTTGGGATGAAGTTATTGAGTCGTGCATCTTCGCTCTTATATATGTATTCAAAATTGGTATATAAGTTTTTGTATTCCAAATCAAGCTGCGCTCCAAATGAATTTACCAACTCAGGGATTTCAATTGTAGCTTGAGGATTGGGAGTGTCACTTTTGTAGTCTTCTTGTTTGCCTACGTAGCTCAATCCAAGTTTTAAACTGTTGAGGCTTTCTATTTGAAAAGCATTTGCAATGTCAAATTGAGTTTCAAACCCAAAAATATTGGAGTCTGAAACGTCAAACCCCTTGCGTTGTTTGCCGTAAAGTGCTGTCAGTCTCAAATAGTTTGTAGGGTCATAAATAATTTTACCTCCTCTAAGAGCATTGTTGACGCCTAAAGCGCGGTCTTCCCATGAACGTAAAATGAGTCCGCTACCAAACTGGACATAATAATATCCAAGCGTGATATCTAATTTTTTGGTATTGTAGTTAAGGTAGAACGTTCCTAATCCTATTTCTTCATCAAATATTTTACTGTAATTTAATAAAGGCTCTGGCGCATAGCTTTCTAATTGAAATCCACTAGAAAATCGATCTGAAATTTGATAATCGATTCTTAAATAACTGTTAGCTCTTAGTCGTTCCGTATCTTCTTTAATATCTTCAAATTTTTTGTCATTCAAATACCATTGTGCATTAGATTCGAAGCTTACATTTAGGCGTTCACTAATTTCATCAAATCTACTTTCCCACTCTTTTTCTTGGGAATTGATCGTCACTGTAATCAAGAGTATTATGACCGTGAGTATTTGTTTGTGCATTTTAATGTGTTTTAGTTTTTTAATAAAATGTTAATTGAACTGCACCAAGCGACCTCCTCATTTTGGTACATTCTAATAAGAATCTTAAAGGAATTAATCTTTCAGAGTAACAATTTGATCGTAAAGTTCGTCTTCAAATCCTGGGGTGTAACCGGTGTGCTTGTAAACAATTTCACCTGACTTTATAATAATTGTATAGGGAACAGTACTCACTCCAAAAGCACGTTTTAGATCACTGTTTTCATCAAGTAAAATTTCAAACTCCCAACCTTTGCCATTAACCATTGGCCTTACTCGTTTAGCAGTTCTTGAATCGTCTATTGAAACCGCATAATATTTTACACCTGTTTCTGAAACCCAGTCGTCATAAACATCTGCGACGGCGTCCAATTCGTTTTTACAAGGAACACACCATGTTGCCCAAAGAGAAACAACGATGAGATCATCGACTGCTGCAATTTCAGCTAGTGTTGTGGTTGCGCCTGAAAGTGTTTTAAGGGTGGTGTTTGGCAGTAGTTCTTGCGCAAAAAGTGTAAAGCTTAAATTAAACACTAAAATCCAGATAAATTTTTTCATAACATTTTTTTTAACTCTCCACAAACTTATCATTATTTTGTTAAAAATGGCTCGTTTAAATATTTTTTTTCATAATATTGTGTTAACGTATAAGTCTATTTTAATATTAATTTAACATAAAATTATGAAAACCCCTTTTCTTTTAAAATGTATTTTGCTCGTATTTTTAGCTATAAGTTGCTCTAAGAGCGACGATAACGGCGGTGGTGACGGCGGAGGCGGAACTACAGGAGATCCAGTAACCTCCATTACCTTGTCAACGGCTGTTACTGATGTTAATACAGACTCTCAGGTAGTGTTTACCGTTAAAGGTAATTCGAATGAAAACTTATCCAGTCAATCTATTTTTAAAGTAGATGGTGTTACGACTTCGAATCCAATCATGTTTAGTTCAGAAGGTTCCTTTGAAGTTATTGCTGAGTTCGAGGATTTAGCCTCTAATAAAATAATAATTACAGTGGTAGATGCCCCACCAACAAGTATTGTCCTAGATTTTGATCGAGTTTGTTACAGTATCGGAGACTCGGCAACATTTGAAGTCAAAGATAACTTTGGTAATATAGTTACAACACAAGCAGTTGTTTCTGTAAACGGAACAGTTACGACGGCTAATCCCTACCAATTTACAACAACTGGTTCTTACGATTTTGTAGCAACTTACGATGGTTTAACATCCAGCACGGAGACTTTAAACGTTACATCTGGTACTGTTGCTCCTAGTTCATTTACCAAGAAAGTCCTTTTAGAAGATTTTACCGGGACTTGGTGTTCACAATGTCCACCTGCGGGTGCGGCAGTCACAAACGCTGGAAATGGAAATTCAAATATATTCGGAGTTGGCTATCACGCAAGCAGTTCAAGTAGTCAAGATCCCATGGAAATTCCAGAAACAGCTTACTGGTCCACCTACTACAACGTCACAGGCTTTCCAACGGTTTATGTTAATGGGCCTGATACGAGATGGAATTTCCCCGGAATGGCACAAGTTAATGCTGAATTAGCGGAGGAAGCAACTCTTGGTTTGGCATTAGAAACTGCTATTGTTGGTGGGAAACTAAATTTAGAAGTAAACGTTGGGTTCAAATCAACCCCTGATGAAGAAGTAAGGTTGATGGTCTATTTAGCAGAAGATAATGTGACGACTTCAACACCACAAGCGGGGTCTTCTCAAGGGGTCAACTATGTGCACAGAGATGTTTTAAGAGAAGTTTACACCGATCAGTTAGGTGATATCATTCCTAGTTCCAATACCGGTGGCGGATGTATTTTCACCCGAACCTTTACGGGGCTAGATTTACCATCTAATATAGATGATATGAACGAATTAAAGGTGATTGTGTATGTAAGAAATACCTACACTAAAACCTTTGTAGATTATTTTGGTAATACCCATACAAATTCTCCGCACTACGATATTTACAATGTACAGGAAGTACATGTTGGAGGAACTCAAGCGTTTGATTAAATGTGTATTTAAAACAAAAAAAGCCACTCAATTGAGTGGCTTTTTTAATTGACTACAATTATTTATTCTTCTAAAAAAGGATAACGATAATCTGTAGGAGTTACAAATGTTTCTTTGACCATTCGTGGTGAGATCCATCGCAACAAATTCTGAGCAGAGCCTGCTTTGTCATTTGTTCCAGAAGCACGAGCTCCCCCAAAAGGTTGTTGCCCTACAACAGCACCCGAAGGTTTGTCATTAATATAAAAGTTTCCAGCGGCATTTTCTAACATTTTTGTTGCGAGATTAGCTGCATATCTATCCGTTGAAAAGATAGCACCTGTCAGTGCATATTCACTTGTTTCATCAACGAGTTTTAAAGTGGCTTCATATGCAGAGTCTTCATAAACAAAGACTGTCATGACAGGGCCAAATAATTCGGTGCTCATTGTTGCATACTTTGGATTGGTTGTTTCAATAAGTGTTGGTTCTATAAAGTAACCTTTACTCTTGTCGTAGTTTCCTCCAGCTATGATAGTGGCATCAGAATCTTCTTTTGCACGATCAATAAACCCTGCAAGTTTGTCAAAAGAACCTTCATGGATCACCGCCGTTATAAAGTTAGTTAAATCATCTGGAGATCCCATTTTAAATGTTTTCATTTCAGCGACTAAAAAGGCTTTAGTTTCAGACCACAAACTCTTAGGAATGTAAGCTCTTGAAGCAGCGCTGCATTTTTGACCTTGAAATTCAAAAGCACCACGCAACATTCCGGTTGCAACTTGCTTAGCATGTGCCGAAGGGTGTGCGATTATAAAATCTTTTCCACCTGTTTCGCCAACAATACGCGGATATGTTTTGTAGTTGTGAATGTTAGTTCCAATTTGTTTCCAAAGTTCTTTAAAAATATGGGTTGATCCTGTAAAATGAAGTCCTGAAAAATCGGGACTTGCCAAAATGGTGTCTGTAATCATAACAGGATCACCAAACACGACATTGATCACTCCAGGTGGTATGCCAGCTTCTTCAAAAATATCCATAATAATTTTTGCTGAATAGGCTTGGCTGTCACTCGGTTTCCAAACCACTACATTCCCCATCAAAGCCATACACGCCGGAAGATTCCCTGCTATAGATGTGAAGTTAAATGGTGATACAGCATAGGTGAATCCTTCTAAAGGACGGTATTCGATGCGATTCCAAGCACCACTGGTGCTTTGTGGTTGATCTTTGTATATGTCGATCATGAACTGAACATTGAATCTTAAGAAATCTATAAATTCACAAGCAGCATCAATCTCAGCTTGAAAAACTGTTTTTGATTGCCCAATCATTGTAGAGGCGTTTATTCTTGCACGATAAGGACCTGCGATTAATTCCGCTGCACGAAGAAATATTGCGGCACGTTGTTCCCAAGGCAATTGAGCCCAAGATTTTCGTGCTTCTAAAGCGGTCGCGATAGCGGTTTCAACATGCGATTTTTCTGCAGTATGATACGATCCTAAAATGTGCTGATGATCGTGTGGAGGGCTCATTGTCTGTGTGTTTCCAGATTTTACAGCTTCACCATTTATATACATTGGCACTTCTAGAGTTTCCTTTAGCATAGCCTTGTAAGTCGCTAGTACTTCTTCACGTTCTGGAGAACCTGGCTTGTATGATTTGACAGGTTCATTTATTGCGACTGGAACCTTAAAAAATCCTTTTCCCATGATGTTTGTTTTTTAGTGTGTGTTTTAGGTGTGTGGTATAAAAGTGTAAAATTACACTTTATACTTGATGTTTAAGTTTAAATGTAGTTTAATTTTGTGCAAATGAGGCACTTAATTTAAAAGTTGGTATTGTAACTTTGAATTGCTTTGAGTTAGAAAGGTTCACCATTAGATAGCTACCTTTCATAGCTCCGAAAGGAGATTTTAACACACATCCAGAACTGTATGTATGACGATCGCCAGGAATAAGAATAGGTTTTTCGCCAACCACTCCTTCGCCAATGACTATTTCATTTTCATTAAGTGCTTCCATGATATTCCATTTTCTAGCTATTAGTTGTGCAACTTCATGACTCTGATTTTCAATAATAACATCATAACTAAACGCATAATGAATACTGTCATCTTTGTAGAAAGTTCCTTCAAATTCAGATTCAATCGATATTTTTATGCCTTTGGTGATTTGTTCTATCATAGCGTATAAAAATACTAAATTTAGTCAAACTAAAAAATTATTTTATTAAAAGCTATGTTCTATTTTGAAAGTTTGATAAAATCATCAAAAGTTGTAGATGCTTTAATTGCCTATTTGGGTAGAGCTGCCTTCTCCAAAACCAACAATTCGATCGTAGCGTGCCCCCAAGTCTCTGTAGTAAACGATTACTTTGTAATTGTTTTCGGTTTCATAAAAATCTCCACTGATAACGCCTTCCTCTAATTCGCCTTGAGAATTTACAAGTACATATTTATAATTGTAAAATCCTTGTTTTAGTTTTATGTCTTTTTCGTACACACCACTATCGGGATTGAAAATCATTTGATTTGAGGCGTTTAAGGCGTAATTATTATAGGCTCCGTAAACATAAATAGATTCATTTGACAATTCTGGATTCAGCAGCGAAAAATGAACCACTGTATAATCAGCCTCAATAGAAGGGTTGTCACGATCCAAAATAGTAATTTGAAAATTCCCATTAATGTCGGGATTGTACGTATAGCCTCTGTTGTAGCGGTTGCCGTCCAAATATAAAAAACTGTGATATAGGTCTTCTAAGTCGGTAAATTGAACTCCTAAATTAGTGCCTCTTACATCTTTAGTTTCAAAGTATAAATATTCATTTCCACCCCAAAAAGAGGTCTCAGTAGTGTAGCGGTAAATCAATTCATTGCCTAGAATATATTGGGGTTTTAAGCCTGAAATAGCTGTTTTTAAGTTGTTGTTTTGAAGGATGACAGTGTTGATGGTTTGTTTTGGATTGTTAAAACTAAAGTTGGTCGTATTGACCACAAAGTCAACGGATTGTTTTGTGTTTACATCTCTTACATCACGCGAGCGTTTTAGTTGTACTCCAATATTTGCGAGGTTTTCATAGACCATAAACTTACGACTAAAGACTATTTCATCGTCTTCATCAAAAATTTTAATCAAATAATTACCAGTTACTTTAAGTCGTGTTTGTTTGTTGGGAATTTGGAGTCGGTAGTTAGAATATATCTGATATGTATTGAAAGAATTTTCATAATTAACAATTCTTAAATTATCGAGTCCTTTAAGGTATTCAGACTTCATTAGATTGGATTTAGTCCAGTCATAATTATAATGTTCAATGATATAATAATAGTCGTCCTCGTCAGGGCTAAGCACATCAAATTCTAAATACAAGCGTTCATTTAGAGTTAAAATTGGCAACTCAGATTGATTGGTATTGCTTTTAAAAGTGATTGTTTTAATGAAATCATTCGGTTCAACTTCTTCTACTTGTGAAAAACCAGCAGTTGATACCATTAAAATAAATGAAATATACAGATGTTTGAGCATGAGAATTTTATAAAATAATAGGTAAATATAAACAAATTTTGTGCCTAAAATAAATTGCAGACTTTTATTGAAAAAATGTTAGTAATTATGATGGAAACTTGTAAAACCACATAGAGGTTTAAGCCTGCATAATAGCCAAATCCTATCA
>JABAYY010000027.1 GCA_018608765.1 Flavobacteriaceae bacterium | reverse complement strand
TCGTCACTGCCAAGGATTGAATTTGCAAATTTGAGCGTCTTAAAATCGTCTTCTTGTTGTTGAAGCGATATCAAATGTTTAGAATTTAAAGCATTTGCTTTGAGCAGTTCTTCTTTTAAAAACGCATTGTCTTTTTTTAGTTCAGTTAGTTCATGCAAAACACGCTGCACTTTTTGCTCCAAAGAATTGACAATTAGCTCGATTTTACTCATTTACAGTTTCAATACCTATTTCACAAATTTAACATTCCATATTTAATAACACAATTGTTTTGACTTAATTTTTTATTTTTCTATTAACCATCAATTGTATAATTTAGCATTCTATCCTATTTTATGAAGGCGTTTTTATTTTTATTCTTATCTGTGGTTACTTTTTGTAATGCTCAATCGCCTTATCCACAAAATTATTTTACGAGCCCTCTTGATATTACGTTGGTTTTATCAGGAACTTTTGCCGAACTACGCTCCAATCATTTTCATTCTGGATTGGATATTAAAACAAAAGGGAAAGTGGGATTTAAAACCTATGCTTCTGCGGAAGGCTATGTAAGTCGGATTAAAATTTCACGTTATGGCTATGGAAAAGCCTTGTATATCACACACCCCAATGGCTATACAACAGTTTATGCTCACCTTCAAAAATTTGCTCCAAAGATTGAAGCCTACGTCAAAAAACAACAATACAAAAAAGAAACTTTTGAATTGGAGCTCTTTCCAAAAGCTGAAGAACTTAAAATTTCATCCAAAGAAGTGATTGCCTACACAGGAAATACTGGAGGTTCTGGCGGACCACATCTTCATTTTGAAATTAGAGATCAACAAGAACGACCAATAAATCCCATGCTGTTTGGCTTTGATATCAAAGACACCACAAATCCAGTAGTTCACGAATTATATGGATATCCATTATCTGAAGGAAGTCATATAAATGGTGAGACCTCAAGAGTAAAAATTAGGATTATAAAATTGCCAAACGGTCAATACAAGTCCGAGCAAATTACAGCTTTTGGTACTATTGGCTTTGGAGTTATTAGTACAGACAGACAAGATTTTGCATCGAATAAAAATGGTGTTAGTTTTATCACAACATTTTTTAATGGTAGCAAAAGTTTAGAAGTTGATTTTAAACGTTTTTCATTTGATGAAACTAAACATCTAAACCGTTATATAGATTATGCCTACTTTTTTGAAACAAAAAAACGAATCCAAAAATTATTTATTGAAAGTAACAACCCATTAAAACTACTTAAAAGTCACGCCGCTCAAGGAATGGTATCCATAGAAGACGATACAAATTCTATATATAAGATATCCATAAATGACTTCAAAGACAATAAATCCGATTTGAGCATCCCTATTCAAGGTTTAAAAAAAGAACTCCCTGAAGTAGAGCCAGATGCTCTAAACCTTCGACACATCATTGCCAACGAAGAAACGATTCTAGAAAAAGACAATATCAGTGTTCAAATTTTTAAAGATTCTTTTTACGAAGATGTTGCCATTAATTTTGAGGTTACAAACGACACCTTAAAACTTCACGAACCCATTTTTCCTTTACAGAAATCAATGAATATAAATTTTGATATTAGTCAATATAAAAACAGTGATAAGGATCAATTATTTATTGGTAGTGTGTCGCGTTACGGAAATAAACTCTACTACACTCCTACTAAGAAACGAGGAAATACTTTGACTGCTCGTACCAAATACTTAGGACATTATACTCTAGGAATTGATGATGAAAATCCAAAAATTAAAACAATAAATTTTAAAAATGGTAGTTGGATAAGTAATTACCGCTATCTAAAAATTAAGATTTCAGATCAAATTTCTGGAATCAAAAATTACAGAGCAACTATTAATGGTCAATGGATATTAATGGAGTACGATACCAAAACACAAACGCTTACTCATGACTTTAATGATAAGATTATTACAGATACTAAAAACAATTTAAAAATCATTGTAACCGATAATGTTGGAAATAGTACTACATTTGAAACTACATTTTATAGAAAATAACACCTATTAATTTGAAATCAATCACATACCAACTATTTTTCTTTATTTTAATTTTACCCGCAATGGCTATGGGTCAATCTGCTACTCTACGCGGAATTGTTCTCAATGAACTCAATGAGCCTTTAGAAGGCGTAAATGTAGTTTCAGAGAATAATGGAACTACTACAAATATAAATGGGTTTTATATTTTAAAAATACCTGCCAATACAGATGTTAAAATTCGATTTTCTCATATAAATTATAAATATTTAGAAGCTCCTTTTAATTTAAAAAATGGAGAGGAACTCGAATTTAATGCTGTTCTAAAAAGTAATTACGAACAGATTGAAACCGTTGTCATCACAGGCTCTAAACGAAAAGAATTAGAAGGGGTTACAACCATTTCACCTCAAATTATTCGCACTATAAAAGGAGCACAACCCGGCGTAGAAAACTTATTAAAAACACTTCCTGGCGTCAATATTTCAAATGAATTGAGTACCCAATATTCTGTAAGAGGTGGTAATTTTGATGAAAACCTCGTTTATGTAAATGAAATAGAAGTGTACCGACCGTTTTTAGTACGTTCAGGTCAACAAGAAGGACTCAGTTTTGTAAACTCTGACATGGTTCAAAATTTAGATTTTACAGCTGGTGGATTTCAAGCAAAATACGGAGATAAACTGTCATCGGTATTAGACATCACCTACAAAACCCCAATTAAGTTTGGAATTCAAGCAGATCTAAGTTTATTAGGCGGCAGTCTAACCGCCGAAAGTGTAAGCAAAGATTCTAAATTTTCAGCCTTGTTAGGACTTCGTTATAGAGACAATAGTTTATTGGTTGAATCTAAGGAAACAGAAACAAATTTCACTCCAAAATTTGCGGATATTCAAACCTATCTTACTTATAAATTTTCGGATAAATTTCATTTAAGCTTTTTAGGAAATTTAGCGATCAATGATTATGACTATAAACCCAGAACTCGTCAAACAAACTTTGGAACTTTACAAGACCCATTAGCTTTATTGGTTTTTTATGAAGGACAAGAAAATGACAAATACAACACCTATTTTGGCGCATTTAAAGGGAGTTATTTTGCGAATGAGAACTTAACCCTCAAATTAATTACTTCTACTTTTCATACTACCGAACAAGAATATTTTGACATTCTAGCGCAATACCGATTGGGAGAAGTGAATAGCAATATCGGAGATGAAAGTATAGGAGAAGTTGAGTTTTCTGAAGGTATTGGATCACAAATCAACCATGCTCGAAACGATTTAGATGCCTTAATCACAAACATTGAGCACAAAGGATATTTAAAGTCAGAAGAAAATAATTTTGAATGGTCCGTGAAATATACTCATGAAGATATCCGCGATCGTATTGTGGAATGGGAAGTGATTGATTCGGCTGGGTTTTCTATCAACCCTCCAAATATAGATAGTTTTAACGACCAACCTTACACGGCATACGAAGGTCCTTTAGCTCCTTATAAAAATATTAGAGCAACCAACAGCACGCAAATAAACCGTGTCCAAGCCTATGGGCAATGGAACCGTCGGAGCATGCTCGGAGATCATGAGGTTTATACCAATGTTGGGGTTCGCTACCATGCATGGACGGTTCAAGGTGATGGCATTAAAAAAACAACACAATCAGTGTTCAGTCCACGTATTCAATTGGCGATTAAACCCGATTGGGATAAAGACATGTTGTTCCGCTTAAGTGGTGGATTGTATTACCAACCTCCGTTTTATAGAGAACTCAGGGACAGCGATGGCATTGTAAATAGTGATGTCAAAGCACAACAATCGTTTCATTTGGTACTCGCCAACGATTATAGTTTTCAAATGTGGGATCGTCCATTTAAACTCATTTCAGAAGCCTATTATAAAAAATTATCCGATGTAAACCCTTATACCGTTGAAAATGTTCGCATCCGTTATGATGCTTCAAACATTGCAAAAGCCTATGCTTATGGGTTGGATTTACGATTAAATGGGGAGTTTGTCCCAGGTACAGAATCCTGGTTTTCATTTGGATATTTAAAAACCGAAGAAAACATCAACAATCAAGGATATATTGCACGTCCTACAGATCAACGTTTGAAGTTTGGCATTCTTTTTCAGGATTATGTACCAAAGCTTCCAAAGATGAAAATGTATCTAAATTTGGTCTATAACACAGGGGTTCCTGGTGGCTCCCCTAGCTATGCCAGTCCTTACAATTACCAAAGCCGTTTGCCTGATTATAAACGTGCCGATGTTGGAATGTCCTATGTGATTGTAGATGCTAAAGATTCTAACAAAAATGGATGGCGAAAACCCTTTGAAGAATTGTCAATTGGGCTGGAAATTTTTAATATGTTTGACGTTCAAAATTCCATTACCAACACTTGGGTTCGCGATGTTTATTCAAAACGTCAATACTCCATCCCAAACTATTTAACGCCGCGTGTATTTAATGCCAGATTAGGGATGCGTTTTTAAGGAGCTGATGTACTGACCAATATTTGAAGTGTTTCAACAACGGTATCAATTTCTTCTTTGGTATTATAAATACTAAAAGAAAACCGTATTGATGGTTTTTTTAGGTCTTCTTCAGAAAGAATTTGCCTCAATACATGTGAGCCTTTAGCGCTTCCACTCTGACAGGCACTCCCTTTAGAGCAGGCTATACCTTTTAAATCCAATTGAAATAGAAACATAGGCGCATTCGCTTCTGAAACTGGTAAACATACATTTACAAGTGTGTATGTACTCTTATCAGAATCACTACAAGATCCATTAAATTTAACCCCTTCAATAGAGGATTTCAATTGTTGTATAAAATAAGTTTTCAAAGCCTTTACGTGAGTCATTTCAGCCTCTAAATTTTGATAGGACAAAGCCAAGGACGCATCCAAGCCCACAATATCATGAATACTTTCAGTACCGGCACGTACCCCACGTTCTTGCATTCCCCCATGAATTAAGGATTTAAGTCCTGAGTTTTTACGCATAAACACAAAACCAATTCCTTTGGGTCCGTGAAATTTATGAGCGCTGGCAGCTAAAAAATCAATTGGGATTGTTTTTAAATCCAAATGGTAATGTCCAACAGACTGAACCGAATCAGTATGAAAAAGTGCATCTTTTGAAGTGCATAAATCCGCTACTTTTTGAAGGTTTAAAATAGTACCTATTTCGTTGTTGATATGCATCAACGATACCAATGTTTTTTCTGTAGATTCTAAAAGCGTTTCTAAGTGATTATAGTCAATAGTCCCATCCGAAAGAATAGTGACATAACTAACTTTAATTTTATGATCCATCTCCAATTGCTCCACAGTGTGAAGAACGGCATGATGTTCTATTTTTGAGGTGATAATATGAGTTACGTTCAAATCTTTAACAGCGGACTTTAAAACTAAGTTATCCGCTTCTGTTCCTCCTGAGGTGAAAACAATTTCTGAAGCCGAAGCATTAAAATGAGATGCAATCCGTTTGCGACAACTTTCAATAATTGATTTTGAAGAACGACCAAAACCATGTGTAGAAGAGGCGTTGCCATAATTGGATTTCAGCACCGAGACCATCGTATCAACCACTTCGTCTCTGACTTGGGTAGTCGCCGCATTATCTAAATAAATTGAATCCATGTAGCTTTAGTTTGAAACAAAATTAACCAAATAAAATTATTAGCAAAATATATTCAAACTAATTCACAAATCGATTACTTTTGTATCAAATATGTTTGTATGCGATCTTTATTAGTTTTACTTTTTTGCTGTAACCTTCTCTTATCCTGTGACGATGGAGATGTTCTTGATGTTCAATTAGATTTTGACAAAAACCTCACGCTTTGTGGAGATTTACAATCAACTAATTATATTCTTTTCGACACTAAAAATGACCCAAATGAATCGCTCGAGCTTTTATTTCCAAACAATGCGCTCGCTCAAAGCATTTTAATCCCAGAAATTTCGGGAACTATGGAGACGATGTCTTTAAACAGTAATGTTCGCTTTATTTATAGAACTTACTCCGCTGATCCCATTACTTACATTTGCCAAGATATTCCTGATGCGAATGTGTCTGTAAATCAAAATTACGAAGCAAACGTTGGAACCGCAAATTTCATGTCAACTTTTGAAGATGACGATAATGATGGCATTCCAACTGCTCTTGAGTTTGATGGAGACACTGATGGCGATGGCATTCCTGATTATAAAGACAGTGATGATGACGGAGATAATGTCCCAACACTTAACGAAAAACCAGATCCTAATAATGACGGCGATCTTTCGGATGCCCAAGATACCGATGGTGATGGAACTCCTGATTATTTAGATATTGATGATGACAATGATGGCACACTTACGCGTTTGGAAGATGAAAACAACAATGGAAATTTATTTGATGACCTAGCAACAGGAGCAGCAGTCGCACGGTTTTTAGACAATACAGTATCGGAAACTTACACGGTTACGGCCGTTAGAGAAAACGTGTTTACACGTACATTCAGAATCAATGTCACTTTAGAAAATATCGATTTATCCATCTTAGCCACCGATAGCTTTGAATTAGGGACTTACGAATACTCTGAAACTTATTAAGAGATTTTTGACTGAAAAATATAAACTTCTGTAGCCCCCTGCCCATATTTTTGGTAATTGGCGTCGTAGAACTTTAAACCTTCATAACGCTTAAAAAGATACTCCAGTTCTAATTTTAGAACCCCTTCGCCAACTCCATGAATAAACACAATACGTTGAATGCGATTTTTAATTGCAAAATCCAAACGTCGTTTGGCAGTTTCTAGCTGTAAATTAAGCATCTCATGGTTTTGCATCCCCCGAGTACTCTTTACCAATTGGTTGATATGTAAATCCACTTCCATTGCTGGCTGAGTGCGTTCCTTGGAAGAGACTTTGGAAAGATTCTGACGTTTTTTAGTTTCCTTTTCCGATAATACACTTTCCAAAGATTTATTTGAAAATAGTGATTGGTTCATTAAACGGGTATCTTTAATTTTTACCAATTCATCAGCTTGGAATTTTAACTCAAATCCATTCGTAGTCGCAACAGTAATTTCCGAACCTTCAATTTTTGTAATGGAACCTGACAAGTCATCGTCCAAAACAGCTACCGTATCATTGATTTCAAATTTCATTCTTCTTCTTCATTTTCAATATATGTTTCTTTTGTTGGGAGTTCTTTAATTCCTTTAGACAACTGAAACAAAGCTAACATTAGCAAACAAAATCCCCCAATTTGTAAGATCAAATCAGGGTTGTCTTGAAATTCTGTAACAATCACAAGAAAAACTCCAAATACTAAACATATATAATAAAGACTGCGTTTCGACATTTTATTTTGCTTAAAAACCAAAATTACAGCTTTTGAATTAATGATAAATAGCAAACTTCATTTTTTATTTGGGATTTAATTCTCTTATATTTGAAAAGTCCTACTTTTAAAGACAGTGATGGCTCTAGAAAACTATATGATTCCGTGTTTAAGTAAAACCCTTTTTGGGTTTGAATGCATGGGGTGTGGATTTCAAAGAGCGCTGCTTTTAATTTGGAGGGGTCAATTTATCGAAGCGTTTTATATGTATGCCGCTATTTATCCTCTGTTAATTCTCTTAGCATATTTAATACTCACCCGATTTTATAAATTTAAAAACTATTCCAAAGGAATCAATTGGCTATCCATTATTTCGATCGCAACCATTATTATAAGTTACACTATTAAACAACTCTAAAATTAAATTCAATGAAGAAAGAATTAAACACAACATTTATTTATATACTCAGTATTACAGGATTACTCTGCTGCTGTTTTGGTGGTTTGGGTTTTTTACTATCGGGGCCAGCTTATTTGGTCGCACACAATAAAGTAAAAGATGCGACCCAAAACCCTGATAATTATGAAGGAAATATAAATGCGATGAATACCGCTAAAACAATAGCTTTGGTCATTTTAATTATCAATCTATTGTGTTTTATATATATCATATATGTTTTATTTTCTGGTGGTTATGACATCTTTATAGAAGAATTTAATGCGGCAATGGAAGAGGCCAAGAGAAATGCATAAATGCAACATACCCCTTTTAATTAGGGGGTGTTATTTGTTATTTTAAACCATTAACTAACTACTCCCCTTTCCTTTAAATGTATCTTAAATAAGATTAACGTTTCATTAGGAGACTTGAGTTCAATAATTTCATAATTTTATCAACCAATCTAACTTTCAATTAATATGACGCTTAAAAACATTCCTGAAGCCTATAAAATCAATGCACTTGTTGAGCAAAAAACATATCTTGTAAACGGTGAAATAAAAGAATGGTCTGGTAAAATGACCGAAGTCTATTCAACCATTTCATCTACAGAAAATTATCAACCTACTCTCTTAGGAAGTGTTCCTGAACTTACAAAAAATGAGGCCTTAGAAGCCTTAGACGCTGCCTCAAATGCTTATAACAACGGACAGGGTGAATGGCCTACGATGAAGGTTGGAGATCGCATTGCATGTATGGAAAAATTTGCTGAGCAAATGAAAACCAAACGTGATAGCGTTGTAAAATACCTCATGTGGGAAATTGGAAAAAACCTTGCTGACTCCGAAAAAGAGTTTGACCGTACCGTAGATTATATCTACGACACCATAGACGATTACAAGCAAATAGATCGTAATTCTGCTAAATTTCAAAAACATTCTGGCGTGTATGCGCACATCAGACGTGGTCCAATTGGAGTGGTGTTGTGTTTAGGTCCTTACAATTATCCCTTAAATGAAACTTTCGCTTTGTTAATTCCTGCACTCATTATGGGAAATACTACGGTATTTAAACCTGCAAAATTAGGAGTTTTATTATTATCCCCTTTACTAGAAGCATTTCAAAATAGTTTTCCTAAAGGGGTTGTAAATGTATTGTATGGACGGGGTCGTGTCTTAGCAACTCCCATCATGGAAACTGGTAAAATAGATGTCTTGGCTTTGATTGGACACAGTAGTTCTGCTAACGCCCTACAAAATAGCCACCCAAAAGGAAACCGCCTTCGTTCCGTATTAGGATTAGAAGCAAAAAATCCAGGCATTGTTTTGCCTGATGCCAACTTAGACCTTGCGATTAATGAATGTATTGCTGGTACCCTATCTTTCAATGGACAGCGCTGTACCGCACTAAAAATACTCTATGTTCACGAAAGCATTTCAGAAGAATTTAATAAGCGTTTTTGTGAAAAAGTAGATGCTTTAAAATTTGGAAACCCTTGGGAAGAAGGCGTTCAACTCACACCACTTCCAGAGCCGAACAAACCTGCTTATATTCAAGAATTAATTGAAGATGCAAAATCTAAAGGCGCTAAAATATTAAATTCAAAAGGAGGGCAACTCTCAGAAAATTACAGTTATCCTGCTGTACTGTATCCTGTTACAAAAGATATGGAGGTCTATAAAGAAGAACAATTTGGACCTGTTATTCCAATCATAACATTTACGGATGTTCAGCAAGTGTTGGATGACATGGCAGAATCCAATTACGGACAACAAGTCAGTGTATTTGGTGAAAATGCAGAGGCCTTAGCACCGTTATTTGATGTGCTTGTTAACCTCGTGTGTCGTGTCAACCTAAACAGTTCATGTCAACGAGGGCCCGATGTATTTCCATTTACAGGAAGAAAAGATTCAGCATTTAGCACCTTGAGTGTACGTGATGCTTTGCGTTCTTTTTCAATTCGAACTTTTGTGGCCACTAAAGAAAATGTTGCCAACAAAGCCATTTTAAAAGATTTATTAGAATCGAGTAAGTCTAACTTTATCAGCACCGAATACCTCTTATAAAAGGCTTTTAAAATTCAAACTAAAATCAATCCTTTCTAAATTTAGAAGGGATTGATTTTTTTAGTACTTTTATAATTATTAACCCCCCAATCTCAACAACCTACTAACCTAAATTATATGGGCTAGCGTTGCGATTGGGCATAAACCCCTTATCTATGAAAACGCATTTAGTGAGTACCCCTATTTTTATTCTCTGTTTTATAAGTTTAATTAGTGCCTGTTTTGGAGGAATCGGTTTAATTTTTGCTGGAATAGCTTTATACAAAGTCCATCAAAAAATTAAAGAAGCCCAACAAAATGAACTTGGGTTTACAGGCTCACTAGAAACCATGAAAGTTGCAAAAATAGCGGCTCTTATTTCTTTAGTAGTCAACCTGATTTATTTTGGATATACTGCTGTTTGGATTTATGAAAACAGCTATCAAGCATTCCAAGAACGTTGGTTAAACATGTTGTTTTTAAGATAATACTTATCAGCTACTCAAATGCTCCACACAAAAAAGAGGCTTTCTAAAAAGTAAGAAAACATGTCATTCTGAAACATTGATTTAGAGTATTATTAGAATCTAAAACGGCTTCAGATTGAAAAATGCAGCTTTTTAGAAAGCCTCTTTTCAAGAAATAAAATTATGTTTTAAAATTATTTAGAGTCAAAACTCTTTAAGGTTTTAATAATAATATTCACACAATCAATCAACTGGTCCTCGCTCATCACCAAAGGAGGGGCAAAACGAATAATGTTTCCATGAGTGGGTTTTGCAAGAAGTCCATTATCTCTAAGTTTTAGACAGATGTTCCAAGCGGTATCACTGTCTTCGTGATCATTAATCACAATCGCATTTAGCAAGCCTTTTCCACGCACAAGTTTAACAATCGTACTCGTAGCAATATAGTCATTCAAAAGCGATCTGAATAAGGTTCCTAGTCGATCTGCATTATCGGTTAATTGTTCGTCTTTAACTACTTCTAAAGCTGCCATTGCAACAGCTGCAGCAATAGGGTTTCCTCCAAACGTACTTCCGTGAGACCCCGGAGTAATGACTTTCATAATGGCATCATTTGCCAAAACGGCAGACACTGGATATACACCACCACTCAATGCTTTTCCAAGAATTAAAATATCTGGTTTTACTTCTGGAGTTCCAGAACAATTTTTTTGAGCACAGTCACAATTACCACAAGTTGCTAAAAGTCGTCCTGTTCGAGCAATGCCTGTTTGAACTTCGTCTGCAATAAACAATACATTATAAGCTTCACACAAAGCTTTTGCTTTTGCTAAATAGCCTTCTGTGGGCACAAAAACCCCTGCTTCACCTTGTATCGGTTCGACCAAAAAACCAGCGATGTTGGAATTATTTTTGAGCGTATGTTCTAAAGCTTCTGTGTCATCGTATGGAATTTTAATAAATCCATCCGTAAAAGGTCCAAAATTTTCACGTGCTACTGGATCATTAGAAAATGAAATAATCGTCGTTGTTCTTCCATGAAAATTATTTTCACATACAACAATTTGAGCTTGATCTTCAGGGATTCCTTTAACTTCATATGCCCACTTACGAGAAATTTTAAGGGCGGTTTCAACCGCTTCAGCTCCCGTATTCATTGGAAGCACTTTGTCAAATCCAAAATAATTGGTAACATAGGCTTCGTAAGGTCCTAATTTGTCGTTATGAAACGCTCGAGATGTCAAGGTCAATGTTTGCGCTTGCTCAATCATAGCATTCACAATTCGAGGGTGGCAATGTCCTTGATTGACAGATGAGTATGCCGATAAAAAATCATAATACCGATTTCCTTCAACATCCCATACATAAACGCCTTCGCCCCTAGACAAAACAACTGGAAGTGGATGGTAGTTGTGCGCCCCGTATTGGTTTTCTAGATTGATAGCTTCTTTAGGTGTAATCTGATTTAAAATAGCCATTTTAAAAAGACTTTTAAAATTGTAAAATAACTATTCCTTCTTAATGGAGAGAAATCATCCACAATAAGACGCAATTTAAGAATTCTAAATAGATTTCTTAGAATTATGCACTCATTTATTCTATTTTTGCGCTATGGGTAGAAGACGAAATAAAAACAAGGTGTTTTCAAATTTAGAAGTGATTGATGCGGGAGCTAAAGGCAAAACCATTGCAAAGGCTCCGGACGGTAAAGTGGTGTTTTTACCAAATGCCGTTCCAGGAGATATTGTGGATGTTCAAACATTCAAACAACGTTCCGGCTATTATGAGGGCAAAGCAACGGTTTTTCATAAATTATCAGATAAACGTACACAAGCAGCTTGTGAGCACTTTGGGACTTGTGGGGGCTGTAAATGGCAACACATGGACTATTCGCACCAACTTTTTTATAAAGAAAAAGAGGTGGTTAATAACCTCAAAAGAATTGGACATCTTGAATTGCCTGAGATCACTCCTATTTTAGGATCCAAAGACCACTACTTCTACCGAAATAAAATGGAATTTTCATTCAGCGATAGCCGTTGGTTAACCCAAGAAGAAATTGCTTCTGAAAAAGACCTTGGTGATCGCAATGCTTTAGGATTTCATATTCCAGGTATGTGGGATAAAATATTAGACGTAAAAAAATGTTGGCTTCAAGGCGATCCTTCTAATGCCATACGAAATGCGGTTAAAGATTTTGCGATTAAACACCAAATTCCCTTCTTTAATACTCGTCAACAAACGGGAGTTTTAAGAACCCTCATGATTCGGAATACAAGTATTGGCGAATGGATGGTTGTCGTTCAGTTTTTTAAAGAAGATCTTAAAAAAAGAACCGCTCTTCTAGACCACCTAAAAACAACGTTTCCTGAAATCACTTCCCTTCAATACATTATTAATGGTAAAGCTAATGATACCATATACGATCAAGAGGTGATATGCTATGACGGACGAGATCATATTTTTGAAGAAATGGAAGGTTTACGTTTTAAAATTAATGCAAAATCGTTTTATCAAACCAATTCAGATCAAGCCTATAATTTATATAAAATAACCCGTGAGTTTGCAGGACTTACGGGAAAGGAATTGGTGTACGACCTATATACGGGAACAGGAACCATTGCTCAATTTGTGGCTAAAAATGCATTAAAAGTCATTGGAGTCGAATCCGTTCCAGATGCGATACGTGCTGCCAAAGAAAATGCTGTCTTAAATCAAATTGATAACGTGGACTTTTTTGTAGGTGATATGAAAACCGTTTTCAATACAGAATTTATTGAAACCCATGGACATCCCGATGTGATCATTACCGATCCACCAAGAGATGGGATGCACAAAGATGTGGTGGCTCAAATTTTAAAAATCACCCCAGAAAAAATCGTGTATGTAAGTTGTAACAGTGCAACACAAGCAAGAGACCTTGCGTTATTAGATTCAGAATATAAAATTAGTAAAACGCAAGCCGTTGATATGTTTCCACAAACGCATCACGTAGAAAATGTTGTACTTTTGGAAAAACGTAATCCTAAGAAATAAGCCATGAAACAGTTTATTTATTTATTTTTAATCGTCATTTTTAGTTGTGAAAAAGACGACATCTGTCCTGAAACCACTCAGACCACTCCCCGACTAGTCATTGAGTTTTATGACCTTACAAACCCTGATGTACTTTTGCAAGTCCCAGGACTTTATGCTTTAGGTCTCAGCACTGATGGTATAGAAATTCCTATCAATAATGAAATTGTAACCACAAGATCCTCTATTGAACTCCCTTTAAAAACAGACGATACTGAAACAGAATTTATTCTTTATAAGAGTTATGATATTGTGGATGGTGAGGTCATTGGAAATCCAGACAGAATTAAAGTTACCTATGATTCTGAAAACGTTTATGTGTCCAGGGCTTGTGGGTATAAAACAAATTTTGACATTCAAACCTTTGCCATTACTACTGATACAGATCCGTGGATGATTAGCTCCGACATATTAATAAATGAAATAACAAATGAAAATGACATCCATGTTAAAATACTGCATTAGTTGCCTTATTGGGTGTTTGAGTGTGTGCATAAATCTTAATGCTCAAGAAACAGACCCCACAATTCCTGATAGTTTAGTTGTAAAAAACAAATACGGTCTTCGGGTGGGTGTGGATGCCAGTAAACTTGCACGTACCTTTTTAGAAACCGATTACAGTGCGATTGAACTCAATGCTGATTATCGTCTTACGTATCGGCTTTATGCTGCAGGTGAATTTGGTAATGAAGAACATACGACCTCAACAGACTATTTAAACAGTACCGCAAAAGGCACTTATCTAAAAGCAGGGGTTGATTACAATATGTATACCAATTGGGCTGGGATGGACAATATGGTATATTTTGGGTTTCGTTTTGGACTGTCTAATTTCGATCAACGTCTTAACAGCTACACAATTTATGACACCAATAATACAACTTGGGGACAAACCGAAGTGTTAGAAGGCAAGGATTTTAAGGGGCTTAGCTCCTCATGGCTCGAACTTATCTTTGGATTTAAAGCCGAGATTTTAAACAATCTTTTTGTGGGGATTAATGTTCAACTTAAAGGGCGTTTATCGGAAGTACAACCTGATAATTTTGAAAATATTTACATCCCAGGATTCGGACGCACCTATGATAGTGGAAAATTTGGAGTCGGTTTTGGATATAATATTAGCTATTTAGTTCCATTAATAAAAAAAGCTAAGAAGTAATTTTTTTAACAGGACGCTTCTCAAAAGTTCCACCACAATTGGGGCACTTATTTTCAAGAACGGTTTCAACACAATTGCTACAAAAGGTACATTCGTAAGCACAAATCATGGCTTCAGCACTATCCGCTGGTAATGCTTTGTTACAATGCTCACAAACAGGCCGCATTTCTAACAAACTTATAGTATTATCGTATTAACTTTTTATATTTGATACGCTTCGGCATTAAATCTCCTCCTAATCGTTGCTTTTTATTCTCTTCATACTCACTGAAACTTCCTTCATAAAAATAGACTTCAGAATTCCCTTCAAACGCAAGGATATGAGTACAAATTCGATCTAAAAACCATCGATCGTGGCTAATCACCACGGCACAACCCGCAAAATTTTCGAGCCCTTCTTCTAAGGCTCTTAAGGTATTTACATCCAAATCATTCGTTGGCTCATCCAAAAGTAAAACGTTTCCTTCTTCTTTGAGTGTCATTGCCAAATGCAAACGGTTCCGTTCCCCTCCAGAAAGCATATTTACTTTTTTGTTTTGCTCACTCCCTGAAAAATTAAAACGACTTAAGTAGGCTCGAGAATTCACTTGCCTTCCTCCCATCATAATCAATTCTTGCTCATCACTAAAGTTTTGCCAAATCGTTTTTTCAGGATCAATATTTGAATGGCTTTGATCAACATAAGCGATTTTGGCAGTCTCTCCAAGTTTGAAACTTCCTTTGTCAGAAGTTTCTTCACCCATAATCATTTTAAAAATCGTTGTTTTTCCAGCTCCATTAGGACCAATAATTCCAACGATACCTGCTTGAGGAAGATTAAAGTTTAAGTTATCGTATAGTAGTTTATCAGCGTATGCCTTACTAACGCCTTCGGCTTCAATGACATTTGTTCCCAGTCGTGGACCGTTAGGAATGTATATTTCTAATTTTTCATCAAGTTGTTTTTGATCTTGATTCATTAATTTATCATAATTCTTCAAACGTGCTTTTTGCTTAGTTTGACGGCCTTTCGCCCCTTGACGCACCCATTCCAATTCACGTTCTAAGGTTTTTTGACGTTTAGAAGCGGTCTTACTTTCTTGTGCCAAACGTTTCGATTTCTGATCCAACCAAGAAGAATAGTTGCCTTTCCATGGAATGCCTTCTCCTCTATCCAATTCTAAAATCCAACCTGCAACATTATCTAAGAAATATCGGTCGTGTGTGACTGCTATCACAGTGCCTTTATACTGAGCTAAATGATGCTCTAACCAGTGTACCGATTCTGCATCCAAGTGGTTTGTGGGCTCATCTAATAATAAGACATCTGGTTCTTGAAGTAATAAACGACAAAGTGCCACACGACGACGTTCACCACCAGATAATACGGATATTTTTTTAGACCCCTCAGGGGTTCTTAAAGCATCCATCGCTATTTCTAATTTTGTGTCTAATTCCCAAGCATTCGCAGCATCAATTTGATCTTGAAGTTCCGCCTGACGGTTCATTAGTTTTTCCATTTTATCCGCATCGGAATACACTTCTTCCAATCCAAACATGTCATTGATTTTATTGTATTCGTCCAGAATAGCTACTGTTTCAGCAGCTCCTTCTCGAACAATTTCCATCACTGTTTTAGATTCATCTAATTTTGGTTCTTGTTCTAAATATCCTACAGAATAATCTTGTGAAAACACAACATCTCCCTGATAATTTTTATCGACCCCAGCAATAATTTTAAGCAAGGTTGATTTACCAGATCCATTGAGTCCTAAAATCCCAATTTTAGCCCCGTAGAAGAAACTTAGATAAATATTTTTTAAAACTGGTGTATTGGCACTTTGGTAGGATTTAGTCACACCAGACATTGAAAAAATAATTTTTTTATCATCACTCATTACACACGTCCTTTTAAAGCATTAAATACCCAAGCATTTGCGAAAAAACCTATGCCCACTGAAGCAAAGCCCCATCCGGCAACATCATTATATCTAAAAGCACCTAAGGCGACTAAAGAAATTCCTATAAATATCATTATATATGTGGCCCAAGCCAATACTGTATTTTTATTCATTGCCATAATTAAAATTTTTAGAGACACAAATATCGTTAATTTGATCGAAACTTATTTAGCTTTCTTAAAAAGTTATGGGAACCTCAATAAATAGGAGTTGAGAATCCTTTGAAACATCAATATTAAAGTTATCAATTTCCGAAATTCCAACGGCATCTCTTGCGTTTAATTCTGTTGATTCAATTTTTGAAACTCCAAAAACTTGCATTATATAGACTCCGTGATTAGGCGATTTTAAAGAGTACTTAAAAGATGTATTTGCCGATAAATTAATTCTTGAAATTTGTGCGTCTTGATGAATTTTTAAACTAGAATCTGGAGATGTATCATCCATTGAGGTAACTAAAATTTGTAATTCACCATCTTGAGAGGGTTCAAAAAAACGTTGATCATATCGGGGTGTCACATTTTTTTGATTTGGTACAATCCATATCTGAAATAGGCTTAAAGATTCGGAAGCGGAGCCATTGATTTCTGAATGATGAATTCCTGTACCTGCAGACATGACTTGAACTTCTCCTGCGTTAACTTCTTCCCATGAATTTCCCATAGAATCTTTGTGTTTCAAAACACCCGAAAGTGGAATGGTGATAATTTCCATATTATCGTGTGGATGGGTTCCAAACCCCATGCTTGGAGCAATTAAATCATCGTTCAAAACTCTCAACGCTCCAAAATTCATTTTTTTAGAATCGTAAAAATTTGCAAAACTAAAGGAATGGTTGGCTTGCAACCACCCATGATTAGCAAACCCTCTTGAAGCCGCACTGTGAAAAACCAAGGTCATAACTTAAATTTATAATAGTTAATTAAACAAAAACATAAAAATCAAAGAATAATGTTATTTTTGTTAAACAAAGATAGGCACCATGAATTTAAACTTCAACAAAAACGAGGATTATAATAAACTCCTCGTAACAGATTTACACAAACGTTTGTCACAAGTTAAATTAGGAGGTGGAAAATCCAAAATTGAAAAAGAACACGCCAAAGGAAAACTTACGGCACGCGAACGAATTGAATATCTTTTAGATTCAAATTCGAAATCTATTGAAATTGGTGCTTTTGCAGGCGATGGGATGTATGCAGCTCATGGAGGGTGTCCTTCTGGAGGTGTTGTGGTGAAAATTGGATATATCAAAGGAAAGCAGTGTATCGTTGTCGCAAACGATGCTACAGTAAAGGCCGGTGCTTGGTTTCCTATTACCGCTAAAAAAAATCTTAGAGCACAAGAAATTGCAATAGAAAATAAATTACCAATCATCTATTTAGTCGATTCTGCAGGGGTCTATCTGCCTATGCAGGATGAAATCTTCCCTGACAAAGAACACTTTGGACGTATTTTTAGAAATAACGCTCAAATGAGTAGTATGGGAATTACTCAAATTTCCGCAATTATGGGCAGCTGTGTTGCTGGGGGTGCTTATTTGCCCGTTATGAGTGATGAGGCTATTATTGTAGATAAAACGGCGAGTATCTTCTTGGCAGGTAGTTATTTAGTAAAAGCAGCCATTGGAGAAACAATTGATAATGAAACTTTAGGGGGTGCAACTACGCATTGCGAACTAAGTGGTGTGACGGACTATAAGGCCAAAGATGATTCTGACGCACTCGATAAAATAAAATCTATTATTGATAAGATCGGTGATTTTGAAAAAGCCGGATTTAATAAAGTTCCTGCTAAAAAACCAAAAGAAAACCCTGAAGAATTGTATGGAATTCTCCCAAAATCCAGAGCAGATCAATATGATATGTATGAAATTATCAAACGTTTGGTTGATGGGTCGGAATTTGAAGAATACAAAGCTGATTATGGCAAAACCCTAATCACTGCCTATGCACGTATTGAAGGATGGGCGGTTGGAATTGTTGCGAATCAACGGAAGCTCGTCAAAAATGCCAAAGGAGAAATGCAATTTGGCGGGGTGATTTATAATGACAGTGCAGATAAGGCCACACGATTTATTGCGAATTGCAACCAGAAAAAAATACCTTTAGTTTTTTTACAAGATGTGACTGGGTTTATGGTAGGTAGTAAAAGTGAACACAGTGGAATCATTAAAGATGGTGCTAAGATGGTAAATGCACTTAGCAACAGTGTCGTTCCAAAATTTACAATTATTATAGGCAACAGTTACGGAGCAGGAAATTATGCCATGTGTGGCAAAGCGTACGACCCACGTCTTATTGTGGCTTGGCCGAGTGCTGAATTAGCTGTAATGAGTGGAAACAGTGCCGCAAAAGTATTGTTACAAATCGAAACCGCTTCTTTAAAAAAGAAAGGTGAAAAAATTACAGCAAAGAAAGAAGCTGAATTATTAGACGAAATTAAATCCCGTTACGATGCTCAAGTATCTCCTTACTATGCTGCATCACGATTGTGGACTGATGCTGTGATAAACCCTACAGATACCCGTGAATGGATAAGTTTAGGTATTGAAGCTGCCAATCATTCACCTATTGAAAAACCATTTAATATGGGGGTTATTCAGGTTTAATTAAATTGAACGTTTCTTGACGTTTGATTTTTCCAGAAACAGTTTCCATAAACCGATCTAAATAATACATACGTTTTGGGCGTTTTATTGGTTCTAAAACATCAAAATTTAAGGTCTCAAAAGGTGTAGATCGCTCAATCACTATGACTACAATTTCGCCTAAAGAATTATCTTTTTGGGCGGTGATAAAAAAGCGCTCCTTTATAAAGCCTTCCAATTGGTGTTCTAATTGTTCAGGGTTGATTTTTATGCCGCCTGAATTTATAATGTTGTCGTATCGACCAAGCCATTCAAAAGTAGTCCTCGAATTGAGCTTTACAACATCATTGGTTTGAATTGGTTTTGAAACTAAATGAGGGGCGTTAATTGTCAAACAATTTCGAGCATCTACCCCAACAGACACTGAAGGCAATACTTCAAATAAAGAAGATGATTCACGGATTTCTTTAACCGCAATATGACTGACTGTTTCTGTCATTCCAAACGTTTCATAAACTGTGGTTTGTAGTTTTGTTAGTTTAGATTTTAAGTCATTCGATAGCTTTGCACCTCCTACAATCAAAGTTTTGATGTGATATAAAGCGTCTGTTGAATTTTCGACTTGCAAGGGTACCATCGCACAAAAATCATAGCGTTTAGTAAGCGTTTCCAAAGGCTTGGAAGTCGGATTTATACAATCCAATTCTAAACCTAAAACATAGGCTCTTACAAACATCATCTTAGCCGCAATGTATTCAAAGGGCAAACAAGACAAAGCAGAATTGCCTGGTTTTAACTTGAAGTAGTCCCCTGTTGCAATGGCTGAATTAACCATCGCTTGTTTGGCTATTGAAACCATTTTTGGGGTTCCTGTAGAACCCGAGGTTTGCAGTTCTATTTCAGAACTTGAATCCATCCATTTTGTTATAAAAACCCCTAAAGAAACAGAAAAGTCTTTTCCTTCAGATGCCATCTGTTGGGCAAGGTTCGACAGTTCTATATCATCATAAAAAACGCCATCCAATTTAAAAGAAGCATGAGGGTGATTATATGTAATGTTTTGATTCAATTCTTTTGGTAAACTCAAGTTTTAAATTTAATCATTGGTTACAGAGCCTATTAATTTATCTTTCCAGTTGGTCCACTTATAAACCTTTGCAAAAATGAAAATCAAAATAGGATATAAAATCAGAACTGAAGCAAAGATTTCAATATTCCCAATGTCTGGGTCTGATATATCTCTTAAGATGGAATTTGTTTGAAAGGCAGTCCAATCAGCAGTGACCAAAAGTGCCGTAAATAAATTGTTTGCCGCATGGAACCCTAAGGCCAGTTCTAATCCCTCGTCCATTAGAGTAATAATTCCTAAAAAGAATCCTGTACCAATGTAATGTACCAATAAGAAATAGCCCAATTTTTCAATTTCAGGATTCAAAATATGAAGGAGTCCGAACGTAACCGAAGTAATAATTAAAGGCATCCATTTATTCTTACAAAATACTCCAATACCTTGCATTAAATAGCCTCTAAATAAATATTCTTCAAAACTGGTTTGGAGTGGTACTAAAACAATGGCTATCGCTACTAAAATCAAAAATGGAACCAATTTAAAATTAAACTCATAATTTTCGGGGTTCATATAATGATCTACTAAAACAAATCCACTTGAAATAATTCCCCAAAATAAAAATGCAAACCAAAAACGTTTCCAATCAATTTTAGCTCTTGAAGTTGTTAAACTTCGAATCGATTGTTTATGAAGTGTTTTGACTACAAAAAGAACCGCTAAAAAGCCAGCGGCATAGGACAATAACATGAGAAATAAATTCAAATTAGATTCTAACAAACGCATTGCTTGACTTACATCTAGTTTTTGAAGATCCACACCCGTTTCCAGTGCTTTCGCAATTAAAACTATTGTGTATGGAATTTGTCCTAGAAGTACAGCAATTAAAATAATTGCTAAACCAGCGACGTAAAGCCACCAGTTGTGTTTGATATTGAATGCTTGTTTGATGTACATAAATTAAAATTTTAAATTCCACTTTGTTTTTAAATCATAAAATAACTGTCCCGAACGGACTGCTAAAGGGGCTTGAATATTATTTGTAAACAGACCACCTGTTCCCAATCCTTGAGGAAGTTGACTCTTTAAGGTGTAAGTCCACTGCGCAATCGCATTAAGACCAATATTACTTTCCAAAGCACTCGTCACCCACCAACCAATATTATTAGATTCTGAGAGGTCAATCCATTCTTGGCTTCCTTTAAAACCTCCAACTAAAGTTGGTTTTAATATAATATACTGAGGCTTTATAGTTTGTAGTAATAAACTCTTATTTGTTACAGAAAATACACCAATTAATTCTTCATCTAGAGCAATAGGGAGTGGTGTTTCAGAGCATAATTGTGCCATTTCATGAAGCTGTCCTTGTTGAATAGGTTGTTCAATAGAATGAAGTTTGTAATCTGAAAGATATTTTAATTTCTCTAAAGCTTCATTGGGTTTGAAAGCGCCATTGGCATCCACTCTAATTTCGATTGTTTGTGCATCAAATTCGTCGCGAATTGATTTGATAAGCTCTAATTCTTTATCAAAATCGATGGCTCCTATTTTTAGTTTTATACATGAAAATCCTGCAGCTAGCTTGTCTTTTATTTGTTGTTTCATGAATGACTTATCCCCCATCCAAATCAATCCATTGATGGGAATTGAATCCTGACCTTTGGTAAAATCAGAAGGAAATAATTCAAATGAACCCTCTTGTTTCAACGATTGAAACGCCATTTCCAATCCAAACTGAATTGAAGGAAATTCAATTAAGCTTATTAACAACTCTTCTAAACCTAATTGAATATTTTGGCAGACCCACAGAAGTTTTGTTTCAAAGTCAGTACGATCATCAATGCTCAAGCCCTTAAACATGCCGCACTCACCTATCCCTTTGAATGAGCCCTGCTCGATTTGAATAAACCAAGTATCTTTATAAGTTAAAACCCCACGGGAAGTACCGCTTGCTTGCTTGAACTGAAGTTGGTATTTGAAATATGTGGCTTTCATATGAACGTGATCTCTTCACTACTTAAATTAAAATATGGCAAATACTAAAAACTGTTGCTAGTAAAAATGTTGATAATGCTAGAACTTTTAGTTGGGGATCAAACTCTATTGGAGCTTTGGATTTACGAACACTATTTATGTGCACAAAAAACGGCACAAAAGCAATTAATATCAAATACCATGAGCTATTTAGGTTCAAAAACGAATAAAAGCCTATGAACAACATGGCAACTCCAACCAATACTAACTGGTATAATTTAGCCCTTTTAAACCCAAAATACCCTGCCAAAGTTTGCTTATTAGAAAGCCTGTCTGATTCAATATCTCTCATATTGTTCAGATTGAGCACTCCAGCACTCAAAAGTCCAATTGAACTTGCAGGTAATAACATTAAAAAGTCGATTTGTTTTGAATATAAAAAATAGGTTCCTAAAACACTCAGCCATCCAAAAAACAAAAATACCATGACATCTCCTAATGCTTTGTACCCATATGCAGAAGCTCCAACAGTGTATTTTATAGCAGCAATAATGGCTAAAACTCCAAGTATAATAAATACTATGGAGGTTATAAACTGTTCTGAACCAAATGCCGAATAAATTAAACTTGTCACTAAAATAAGACAAAGTATGACATTAAAAACAATGGCATTTCGCATTTGTTTAGGGCTGATTTTTCCGCTTTGTAGGGCACGTTCTGGGCCAATACGGTATTCATTATCAGTTCCTTTAACACCATCGCCATAATCGTTTGCGAGGTTTGATAAAATTTGCAAACTTAAAGTGGTAAGAATTGTAAGCGTAAATATTGAACCGTCAAAAAGGTCTCTAGAATACGCAATCCCAGAACCAACAATCGCACCTGAAACTGACAAAGGCAATGTTCTTAACCGACAGGCGGAAATCCATGCTTGTAAATTTATCATATTATGGAATCCATTTTTTCTCAAAATTTGGCGGTCGTTTTTCTAAAAAAGCATCACGTCCTTCTTTGGCTTCGTCAGTCATATAAGCAAGTCGCGTCGCTTCACCCGCAAAAACTTGTTGCCCTACCATACCATCATCGGTAAGATTCATCGCAAATTTGAGCATTTTAATGGATATAGGGGATTTAGCTAGAATTTCTTGTGCCCATTCATAAGCGGTTGATTCTAAATCTTCATGAGGTATAACGGCATTTACCATGCCCATGTCATAAGCGTCTTGAGCACTGTAGTTTCTTCCAAGAAAAAAGATTTCACGAGCTTTTTTCTGACCTACCATTTTTGCTAAATATGCTGATCCATACCCCCCATCAAAGCTGGTGACGTCGGCATCTGTTTGTTTAAAAATAGCATGTTCTTTACTCGCTAAAGTCAAATCACAAACAACGTGTAAACTATGACCACCCCCCACAGCCCACCCTGGAACAACTGCAATAACAGCTTTGGGCATAAACCGAATGAGACGTTGAACTTCTAAAATATTTAATCGGTGGTAACCATCCTCACCAACATAACCTTCATGACCACGTGCTTTTTGATCGCCTCCGCTACAAAATGAATAGACACCATCTTTGGATGAAGGTCCCTCTGCGCTCAATAAAACGACTCCGATACTTGTATCTTCGTTGGCATCATAAAATGCTTGGTACAACTCGAGTGTTGTTTTGGGTCTAAACGCATTTCTTACGTCCGGTCGGTTAAATGCTATACGTGCAACGCCATTGCATTTTTTATAGGTAATATCTTCGTATTCTTTAACAGTTTTCCATT
>JABAYY010000059.1 GCA_018608765.1 Flavobacteriaceae bacterium | reverse complement strand
TGTGTTCACGCCGTGAAGCAGATATGCATATCAGTATTGGGAGTGTCATGGTCAACGGAAAGGTTGTTACCGAAATGGGGTATAAGGTTCGTTTGGAAGATGAGGTTCGTTTTGATGGTGCACGTATCAATCCTGAGAAAAAAGCGTATGTTCTATTAAATAAACCCAAAGGTTTTGCGACAACGACCAGTGAAGGTAAAGGCCGAACGGTGATGGACTTAGTTGCCAATGCGACTGATGCAAAAATTAGACCTATAGGACGTCTTGGAAGAAATTCTCTCGGGTTGATTCTATTTACAAATGATGAACAACTGCATGCCAAGTTCACGAATTCTAAACATGGGGTGACGCGTTTGTTCCATATAGAATTAGATAAGTCTTTGAAGTTTGAACATCTAAAAAGTATTCAAGAAGGTTTTAAACATCAAGGAAAGCTAGTTTCCGTTGAGGCCATTAGTTATATAGAAGGTGTGTCTAAAAATGAAATTGGGCTTCAAATAAAAAATACGGGCAACACCATTTTGAGATTGATTTTTGATCACTTTAAATATGAGATTGTTAAAATGGACTGTGTATCTATTGGACCTCTTACAAAAAAAGACTTGCCAAGAGGTCACTGGAAACACCTTACAGAGCAGGAGATAAGTAATTTAATGATGCTTTAATTTACTCTTATTAAATAGTTCCCACACTAAAAAACTCAACACAGGAAGGTATTCTAAACAGAGCATATACCCGTTTTCATCAACACTAAATTGATTGTAAGCGAAATAGCTAAAAATCAAAGTATAGCTCCACACTTGTACAAACTTATAGGGTGTGAAAATGGAGAGTAATAATAGGCTTATAATGTACCACGGGTGCACGGTAGTAGAGATTAAATAATAACCCGTAAAGACCCATAAAACGGTGAGAATTAGTGCTGTTGTTTTGGTTTTATTTTGGATTAATTGATAGCTGATCTGCAATCCTATAAAACTCACTACGATGATGCCCATGCCATGAATCAATTTTAGATTTGTGGTTGTTTCTAACCCCCAATCTAGAAGGTAATAAAAACTCGCATTAAACTCAAAATTAGAAAACCATAGTCCAATGGTTGCTCTGTAGTTTTCAAAAAAATCACCGTTTATAAAGGGAGCAAAGAGCAGGGTAAAAACACCTCCAATAGTGAGGTAAAATCGAATGCTTTTTTTCCAGCCTAATTTATTCAAAAACAAAGGAAGGCTCAATAGGGGTACTAATTTTACCGCAATAGATAGTGCCATTGTAAAGGCAGCCAAATGCCATTTTTTGACATGTATGAAATACAGTGCCATGACAAAAAAGAACAGCATAAAACCTTCGAAATGAAGGTTGCCAGTTAGTTCAATAATAACCAAAGGGTTTAATATAAACCAATAGATGTTTTTTGTGGGCAGTTGTAGTTTCTTCAGTAGTTTTTTACCAAAAATAAGGATGCCAAAATCTGCACCAATTAATAAGAGTCTCAATAGCACAACCGATCCTATAATACTGTGTTTAGCGAAGATTGCGGCCATTATAAATGGGAGTTGATGTAGAGGGGGGTAATTGGAGTAATGCCCTGCACTTAACGGCCCCATACCGTCAAAAAGTAGTTTCATTTGTGGAAATAAATCTGGTTGGGAAACCATTAAATCATTTGGAGTTGTTAGGTAGGGGTTGAGTCCTGATACTACGAGCCTTCCATCCCATATAAACCGATAGAAATCTTGAGATAAATTAGGAATGGCAAATAAAAAAACCAGACGCAAACCGATTGCTAAATAGGTCAAATACTGCTCTTTTAATTGGACTTGTTTTAAAATCAAGTAATAACAACCAAATAGAATACTGTATAGTGTGAAAAGTTTGAAATGTTCAAAACGTGCCAAATCGTAAGCCCATACAACATACAAAACAAGACTTAAGCTACTAGAAAAAAGTAAGGTGTATTTTGAATTTAAGATTGACCTATTAAACTCCACAAGTCAGGGGATAAGTAGTTAAACTTTTGAAGATAGCGATTTGAAAAACACAAATCCAAAACCTAAAAATAGCATCAGATGAAATGGGAACAATCCAAAATCACCTCCTTGATCGCCTACGATAAATGCACTGTACATTCCGAAGCCAAAATAGAGCATCAATAAGCCTTCAAATATAACATTTACAGAGATGTTTTTTCTAAGATATTTATTCGTTTTCCAATTATCAGAAAGTGCTTTGATGTTAAATTTTGGAGTCCGTACAAAATCACTGCGTTTACCAAAATGACCTTCTAAAACAGCAATCGAATTGTGCAAAGAGAAGCCCATTGCAATTGAGAAAAAAGTAAAGAACAAAGCAATATATTGCACAAAGCTTTTTAAACTTGAGCCATGTGATTTTTTGTACATAAACCAATAGCAAATAAAGAAAATAAGGGTGCTAATTACAAAAAAGCTCATCACATAAAAATACATTTTTAGATGCGCATATTCATTTTTTATATACAGCATTGGGATGCTTAGAATACCAACAATTAGAACGTTCAAAAACATGGTACTGTTCAGTAAATGAAGTAAGCTATGTAATTTTGTCTTGGCAGAAATGTTTTTACTCTTTAAAACGCGCCGCATCATCTTTTGAAAATTTTCAGCACCTCCTTTATTCCATCTGAACTGTTGCGATCTTGCAGCACTGATGGCTACAGGCAATTCTGCAGGTGTTTCGACATCTTCTAAGTATTTAAATTTCCAATTTTTAAGCTGAGCTCTGTAACTCAAATCAAGATCTTCAGTTAAGGTATCACCCTCCCAGTTTCCTGCATCTATAATACAAGTTTTACGCCAAACGCCTGCTGTTCCATTAAAGTTAATAAAGTGTCCTTTTGAATTTCTTCCTACTTGTTCAAGTGTAAAATGAGCATCTAAAGCAAAGGCCTGTATTCTCGTAAGAACAGAGTAATTTCGATTGATATGACCCCAACGTGTTTGTACAACCCCAACGGCTTCATCCCTAAAAAAGGGAATGGTACGTTTTAGCCAGTCTGTTTGTGGTAAAAAATCGGCATCAAATATGGCAATATATTCCCCTTTTGCATTTACTAAACCTTCTTTAAGGGCTCCAGCTTTGAAACCCTCACGGTTTGTTCTTTGAATGTGTTGAATATCAAAACCTTTTTCTTGTAAAGTTTCAATCAAAATAGCCGTGGACTCTACAGATTCATCTGTGGAATCGTCAAGAACCTGGATTTCTAATTTATCTTTTGGATAATCAAGAAGGACAATATTTTTTAACAGGCGATCCATCACATAAATCTCGTTAAACACGGGAAGTTGAATGGTTACATAAGGAATTTCGTCAGCATTGGAGAAATCAAATTCTGGACTGTTTTTTGAGGTTTTTTGAGATTTAATATAATTGAATAACAAATTCAATTGGGCTAAAGCATACATAAATATAAGTATGAGCGCAATAGAGTAAACGCAAATTATGATGATTTCTAATAGCATTATTTGAAACTGTATTTAATTATCCAAGTTAATATCTTAATTCCTGCAAATATACTACCTTTTACCGTACCAGAA
>JABAYY010000084.1 GCA_018608765.1 Flavobacteriaceae bacterium | reverse complement strand
ACACGTTAATAAAAAATCGAGAGAACAATTTCAATTAAGCTCTTATAAAAGACTGCTTGATATTTATAGTTCTTCATCTAAAACAATTGATGCTTTGATGAAGCTTGAATTACCAAGTGGTGTTGAAGTAGAAATTAAGGTGTAATTATGACAGCTGTCGTTATTGTAACGAACGCTGACATTATAGAATAAAAAAAACAGTGCCAAATATCACTATTTGGCACTGTTTTTGTTTTTAATTAGATTGACTAACTACAGTTCTCCCCAGAACTAAAAACCCTACTTATGAAACGCGTTGCCTTATGTGTAATTTTGTTGTTTTTACTTACAAGTATAACTCCTTTTAAAAACAATTTTAATTCCACTCTTTCCTCCGAATTATCGAATTATCAAACTACAGCACCACCACACTCCAAAATAGTGATTGGTTACTTTGCTCAATGGGCAATTTACTCTCGTGATTACAATGTTTTAGATGTTTAAGCTGATAAACTTACTCATTTATTGTATGCCTTTTATAATCCAGTATATGATAGTGCAAACGATTCAGGCTCTATACAAACTTTAGATGCTTGGGCGGATACCGGACATAATGAAAGTGGACTGCTTACAACTGCTGCTGTCAAAGGAAACATTGGAGAGTTGAAAATTTTAAAGGACCGGAATCCACACTTAAAAATAATGATATCTGTTGGAGGTTGGACGAAGTCACAGGATTTTCCAGCGATAGCTTCCAGTCAAAATGCAAGACAAACGTTTGCACAAAGTTTGGTTAATTTCATGACCTTGTATCCTTGGATTGATGGTTTTGATCTTGATTGGGAATTTCCAGTCACTGGTGGTACAGGTGGGCAAGAAAAAGTTAGAGGTTTGGTAATTCCAGTACAACCACACACAACCAATGATCATAAAAATCTTGTTTTTCTTTTGAAGCAAATGAGAGAAACTTTTGATTCGAATGGAATGCAGTCTAAAGAGATATCTATTGCAATGGGTAATAATGTAGTGCAAACTGTTAGCCAATTTATAGGTCCTAATAATGAAGCTGCAAATAACATGACTGAAAACGTTATGGATTTTTGTGAGTTTGTTACTTTTTTTGGATATGATTTTGGTGGGAATTGGTATGACAAAACATGTTATAATGCACCACTGTTTGGAGGCGATAATGTAAACGACCCACTCCACAATCCTTCAGGGAGAAATCAAGTGTTAAGTGAATTAGTGGAAGTTTACCTTACTGATATAGGAATCCCCGCTGATAAATTAATTATGGGTATTCCGTTTTATGGAAAACTTTTTGAAGGAGTTGCATCAACAGGTGTAGATGCAAATAATCCTGGGTTATATGAAAGTGCCCCTAGAATAGTGAATCCTGCGTGTAGTTTACCAGAGTCCCCTGTTGGCACTTGGGATGACCTTTCGTATACTTGTGAAACTTCAGGAGCTATAGAGTTTTGTGATTTATCTCAAGGAGTAGCCACGAATCCACATCATTTTCTAAATCCTTCAAACCCACTGGTAGCCTCCACAGCAGCCGCATCCGCAGGTTGGGTAAGACATTGGGATGCTATTGCAAAAGTTCCTTACCTATATAATTCCACTCAAAATAAATTTATTAGTTATGACGATAGTGAGTCTATTGATTTAAAAGTAAAGTACGCACTGTCAAAAAATTTAGCCGGTGTAATGATTTGGGAACTTTCTCAAGACGCTAGAAGTTCTACAAATGGGCTTTTAGACGCCTTACACTCATCATTTGTTAATTCAGAGTTTAGTATTACGTTGAATTTTAACACTCCTTCTGCAACTGCTATTCAAGGTGTTTCTGTTGAAATATTAGATGCTAGCGGTTCGTTGTTAGAAACTCAAACTTCAGATGCTAATGGTCAAGTGGTTTTTAATAACAAAACAGGCTTTTTAGCTTACTCTATAAATTATACTTTCAGTAATTATTCTTTTTTACCTAGTAGTGTTTCTTACTCTGCTGCAGAGTTTGATTCAAACAAGGTAATTTCTGTTATTGGTTCAGATCAAACATCTCAATTACAAGGAAGTGTTAAAGAAAATGGGCAGTTATTGACCAATACGGATGTTGTTTTAAGTGACGCTAATAGTAATGAGTTAGAACGCTTCACTTCAGCAGATGGAAATTTTGACTTTAGTTCTGTCATTAATAGCCTTAATTATGTTTTAACAGCAGATAAAGAATTTTATACTTTCACCTCTTTTACATATACTAATTTTAATTCTGATCAAATAAATCAAGAAATAGTAGGTACCCGAAATTCCCATACAATTTCAGGGGTTGTCACCTCTACAAGCGTAGGGTTGCAAGGAGTTAATTTGCAACTTACAGGAAACAATCAAACCTATAATGCAACAACGATTGCAACAAACGCTGGAACACTTAAATCCCTAGTAGAGCGTATCAATTTTGAAATTAATAAAAAAAGAGTTGATGATAACTTGAATTTAGAATTTGGATGGCAATTGAATTTATGGGCAAAGCCCAATGTTGCGGGAATCCGCGGAATTATTAGAGAAACTGATAATGTAAGTGGTCCTGGAAGTGGAGATTTTCAAACACAGTTGCAAAAAATAAAACAAACAGCAATTGATATTTTTCAGTACGGAAAAACAATGGGTATCATGAGCCATGGTGCTGATTTCATTTCGATAGATAAATATGGGCTCGATGCTTTGGGCTATAGCAATGCAAGCGATCCAGCCGATCCATCTTCATATACTTGGTTTTGGAATAATGACCACTGGCTGAATTATTTCACATTTGTAAAGTCTTTATATGAAGAATCAGGAGTTCATGTTATTTTATGGCAAATCACAGTCGGACATATTAATAATTCTACGACTATTAACGAATATACAGGTACTAATTTTGTGCCACTAGTAAATACTTCAAAACATTATGAAGATTCAGCTTCTCCTTTTTTCTTTGGAGATGAAGTTGATTTTTCAAATGATCAAGCAAGGTTTGATTATTTTTCACAAAACAAACATCAGGATTCAAAACTGATTTCTAATCCGAATAACAAACACGTTACTTTTGGGAATCATTTTTCAGAACTCAATGCTACTGGAGTAAAACTTGTACTGATGGGTGCCGGAGTAGGTGATAGTACTGATGGAATTGGAGATGCTACTTACCCAGGAGCGACGCTGACTGACGATCATTTTTGGATACAAAAAGTACAAGACTATTATATTAACCATCTAATAACAAGTACGCTTGGATTTGAGTCTTCTACTATTTCAGACCTATCGTCAGACTTTACTGTTTTGATAGAGAATCAACAACTCGTAATAAAAAACATTTCAGACTCTCTTAAAAACACAGATGTCTATCTTTTCGATTTTACAGGAAAACTTCTTATGGATATGCCAAATCAACAGATAGGAATTCGTGAAACTATTCGCTTGAGTCAAACGCTATTATCAAACACCTTTTATGTCTGTATTCTAAAAACAGAAGGAAGTGTGGGCGCATTTAAAATAATATCTAAATAATTTAGGTGAATAGATTAAATTTATCTAAATTTGCAGCTCGAAAAACAT
>JABAYY010000023.1 GCA_018608765.1 Flavobacteriaceae bacterium | reverse complement strand
ACACGACGTGCTTACAGTTCAGTAGATCTCGCTGTCAATACCAGTCGACCCCATTACTATAATGTCCCTCTAATGAGGGAGGCAAAGTTACAAAAAAACTTGTGCAACCGCTCAAATCCTGTTACTTTCGTGAAAAATCTTTAATATTTTTTATCTGCCTATGAAGTTTGCTGTCATTCAAGAACGAAAATCTCCGCCAGACAGACGTGTTGTATTAGATCCAACGTCCTGTCAAAAGTTACTCTCTAATTTTCCAACGGCAGAATTAATAGTTGAATCCTCACCAATTCGTGTTTTTTCGGATGCTGAGTATATCAAAGCTGGTTTAGAGGTTAAAAAAGATGTCAGTACAGCAGATGTGTTAATAGGTGTAAAAGAAGTCCCAATTAAAGCCCTTATTCCCAATAAAAGCTATTTCTTTTTTAGTCATACCATCAAAAAACAACCTTACAATCGCGATTTACTCCGTGCGATTTTAGATAAAAATATTACTCTTTACGATCATGAAACACTGATCGACCAAAAGAACCATCGTTTGATAGGATTTGGCTATTATGCAGGGGTGGTAGGTGCTTATAATGGCATTCGTACTTTAGGAATAAAGAATCATACCTTTGATTTGCCAAAAGCAACAACACTCAGGGGTCGCCACGCTTTAAATATAGAACTTGATAATATTTCATTGCCTAGTATTAAAATTATATTAACGGGTTCAGGACGTGTAGGGCAGGGGGCTAAAGAAATTTTAGATCATTTAAAAATTAAACAAGTGTCCGTCGAAGACTTTTTAAACAAAGACTTCAACGAAGCCGTATATGTCCAGTTAGACGTCTTGGATTATTGTGAGCGAATGGATGGGAAACTTTTAGGGAAATCAGATTTCTTTCAGCATCCAGAAGACTATCGATCTACGTTTGAGCGTTTCACCTCGGTGGCTGATCTATTTGTAGCCGGACATTTTTATGGAAAAGGAGCCCCTGCATTTTTCACACGTGAACAAGCAAAAGGGAGCTCATTTAAGTTGAAAGTTGTGGCAGACATCAGTTGTGATATTGATGGACCGGTAGCCTGTACGATTCGACCTTCTACAATTGAAAATCCTATTTATGGATATGATGCGCAATCAGAAACTGAGGTCGATTATATGAATGCAAATGCCATAGCAGTGATGGCAGTGGATAATTTACCCTGTGAATTGCCAAAAGATGCTAGTGAAGGTTTCGGATACACTTTTGTAAAAGATATCATTCCTGCATTTTTCAATAATGATGCTAATGGTATTTTAGAACGCTCTAGAATGACTAAAAATGGGCAGCTAACTTCTGCATTTTCCTATCTTCAAGCTTATTTAGAAGGAATCGAATAAAATCAAAAAAGCCTATCGATTAGGACAGGCTTCTGTAAAAAATAATGTAAAAGTAAAAGTTAGACGATTCTAACGTTTACTGCATTCATACCTTTTCTACCTTCTTTTAATTCAAACTCAACTGCGTCACCTTCGTTAATCTCATCGATTATTCCAGTTACGTGTACGAAGTACTCTGTGTTTGAATCATCTTCTGTAATGAATCCAAATCCTTTAGATGCATTGAAGAACTTTACTGTACCGTTTTTCACTTGTTTATAATTTTTAGACTACAAATGTACTATTAAATTTAACTTATTCACGTTTTTTAATAAATTTTTAATAATTTATTTTAGTATATAAAGTGCTCACATCTAGAAGTCTATCAAAATTTGATTCTTTGTCAAATCTTCAAATACTTCTCGCTTTCGAATCAGATGTGCCGTTTCATTATACCATAAAACTTCAGCAGGGCGGTAGCGCGAATTATAATTACTCGCCATCATAAAACAATACGCTCCAGCATTTTTAAATGCTAAAATATCCCCTTCTGTAATTTCATTAATGCGTCTGTTGTTCGCAAATGTATCTGTTTCACATATATAACCAACTACTGAGTAAAAACGTTGTTTGCCCTCTGAATTTGAAATGTTTATAATATCTTGTTGAGCCCCGTAAAGCATCGGACGAATAAGATGGTTAAATCCAGAATCTATCTGAGCAAATACTGTTGAGGTGGTTTGTTTAATCGCATTTACTTTCGCTAGAAAGTATCCAGATTCACTTACAAGAAATTTACCAGGTTCAAATGCTAAAGTCAGATTCTTGCCATAGTTTTTACAAAAGGTTTGAAAGCGTTGGGTTAATTTTTTACCCAATTCTTCAATATTGGTTTCAATGTCATTGTCTTTATAAGGAACTTTAAAACCAGATCCGAAATCAATAAATTCAAGATTGTCAAATTGTCGCGCAACGTCAAATAAAATCTCACTTGCTTGTATGAATACATCAATATCTAAGATATCACTCCCCGTATGCATGTGAATCCCATTGATGGTCATTTTTGTGTTTTCTACAATACGCAACAATAAAGGGGTTTGGTGTATAGAAATTCCAAACTTAGAATCAATATGTCCGACCGAAATATTGGTGTTTCCACCTGCCATAATGTGCGGATTAATTCGGATACACACTGGAACCAAAGGGTGTTTGGCACCAAACTGTTCTAATATAGATAAGTTGTCAATGTTAATTTGAACCCCAAGATTGGCAACTTTTTCTATCTCTTCTAAAGAAACACCATTAGGCGTATAAATAATATTTTCAGGTTTAAACCCTGCATGCAACCCTAATTGTACTTCCTGAATAGATACGGTGTCCAATCCAGCGCCCAAGTGGTTGATGAATTTGAGTACTGAAACATTGGTCAGTGCCTTCGCAGCATAATTGACCTTTAATTTTTTTACCTTACCAAAGGCTGCTGTCAAGCGGTTGTATTGTGCTTCCATTTTGTGAGCGTCATATACATATACTGGACTTCCATAATCTTTTGTGATTTGGAGTAAGGTGTCTTGATTCATTTTTATGTTTTTTTTATAGTTCAATTTAGTTCTAAGTGCAATAGTATATCTATCCATTGCATTTACCATGAAAATATAAAAAATAGTTTATTTTTGCACAAAATGTTAAATAATAAACAAAAATGAAAACAATAGCATCTTGTGTACAAGAGATTATAGTTTCTAGACCTTTTTTAGAAGAAGCCTTAGCTCGGGAGATTATAAACTTCTCGGCTTTAGCAAAAGATTTAAATGCTCCTATTTCTGAGATGTTACGCAAACCTGTTAAGGATGGTGCCATCATGATGGCATTACGACGGTATGATTCACCCATTAACAATAAGAACGCCTTAAATCTGAAAAATGTATTTAAAAACCTAGGAGATATTACTGTACGTTCAAATTTGAGCGATTATACATTTCAAAACTCCAATACCTTAATTCACAGTCATTCAAAAGTATTGGAAAAAATCAACACGAATCAACAACTATTTTATGCATTCACACGAGGAATTTTTGAAAGTAATATTATGAGTTCTACTTCTGAGAAAGAAAATATTTTTGAAGTTTTTAAAAATGAAACTCTTATAGGTTTTCAAGATCATCTTTCAGCTATCACTATCAATTTACCTCAAGGAAATTCTAAAATTGCTGGGTTGTATTATCAAATATTTAAGCGCTTGGCCTGGGATAATGTCACCTTATATGAAGTTATTTCCACGACCAATGAG
>JABAYY010000092.1 GCA_018608765.1 Flavobacteriaceae bacterium | reverse complement strand
AAGTAAAAAACTTTACATTAAAAAACATAATTACTTTAAAAATGTGTACTTATTTGTGTACAAATCGACGATGTGTTGCTGTTTTACTTCTAAATGTGAATTCTTTTTCTTTTTTTTGTTGAACAATCCCAACCCAAAAATTTTTTAATGAAACGAATTGCAATTTTTGCTTCTGGATCTGGAACGAACGCCGAAAATATCATTACATATTTTCAAAAAAACATGAAAGCTAAAGTGGTTTTGGTCCTTTCAAACAACCCAAAGGCGTTGGTTTTAGAACGCGCCTCGAAGTTGGGTGTTCAAAACAGGGTATTTAACAAACAACAGTTGAACGATTCTAAATGGGCTATTGAAAACTTAAAAAACCTTGATTTAATTGTGTTAGCTGGGTTTTTATGGAAATTTCCAGAGCACTTGTTAGAAAATTATAAAAATAAAGTAGTGAACGTTCATCCAGCCTTATTGCCAAAATATGGCGGAAAAGGCATGTATGGCATGCACGTGCACAATGCTGTGGTTGAAAATAAAGAGGCCGAATCAGGTATTACGATTCATTATGTAAACGAACACTATGACGAAGGCGCCATTATTTTTCAGGCTAAATGCGCAGTCAATAACACAGACACTCCTAGTGATGTCGCTGCTAAAATTCATCAATTAGAAATGACACACTTTTCTGAAGTTGTACAACAAATCCTATCGGAAAATGGCTAAACCCAAAAAAAAATTCTACACGGTTTGGAAAGGCCACCATACAGGGGTTTTTGAAACCTGGGATGATTGTAAGGCACAAATCGCCAATTTTGATGGAGCTCAATACAAATCATTTTTAACATTTGAACTGGCAAAAACAGCACTCAAAGGAAATTATAAAGACTACATTGGAAAAACCAAAAAGTTTTCGAGTGGTTTGTCTGAAACCCGATTAAAACTTATAGGTCAGCCCAATTACAATTCTATTGCAGTGGATGCTGCCTCCAGTGGAAATCCAGGCATTATGGAATATAGGGGCGTAGATACTCAGTCTAAAAAACAATTGTTTCACAAAGGTCCTTACGAACAAGGAACAAATAA
Source organism: Flavobacteriaceae bacterium (assembly GCA_018608765.1). Taxonomy (GTDB): domain Bacteria; phylum Bacteroidota; class Bacteroidia; order Flavobacteriales; family Flavobacteriaceae; genus Hel1-33-131. The sequence continues at coordinate 25,006 of JABAYY010000092.1, read as the reverse complement.
TGTGGGCGAGTTTTTAGCGCTTGTACACGGCTTGGCATTTTTAAAACAAAACAACAGCAATCGAATTCTTTACACAGATTCAAGAACCGCAATGAGTTGGGTTAAAAAAAAACAGTGTAATACCAAATTAGAGCGTACGTCAGCCAACGCAGCTTTATTTGACCTTGTAGACCGTGCTGTCATATGGCTAAAAAAGAATGCATACACAACTGTAATTGTCAAATGGGAAACGAAGGCTTGGGGAGAAATTCCTGCCGATTTTGGCCGTAAATAAATTAAGTTATTAGAGCGAGTTTTATTGTTTTATAAAGCCTAAAAAATACGTAACTTTGCTCTTTAATTTTTAAAATATCCTATGAGTAAATTGGTAATTGTTGGGACTGTTGCATTTGATGCCGTTGAAACCCCTTTTGGAAAGACTGATAAGATTCTTGGTGGTTCTGCATCATACATAGGGCTTTCTGCCTCGCAATTTGACGTTGATAGTGCGATCGTTTCTGTAGTGGGTGGCGATTTCCCTCAAGATTATTTAGATCTTTTTTTAAAGAGAGACATTGATATTTCAAGTATTGAAATAATAAAAGAAGGTAAAACATTTTTTTGGAGTGGGCGCTACCACAACGACATGAATACACGTGATACCTTGGCGACTGAACTTAATGTGTTAGAAAACTTTCAACCTATAGTTCCTGAAGCCTATAAAGATGCCAAAATTTTAGTTTTAGGAAATTTACATCCGATTGTTCAATCGAGTGTTTTAGATCAAATGTCAGATAGTTCAACGTTGGTCATTTTAGACACGATGAATTTCTGGATGGATCATGCACTCAATGACCTTTTGGACGTCATAAAGCGTGTGAATGTCATTACCATTAATGATGAAGAAGCCCGCCAACTAACAGGTGAGCACTCTTTAGTAACTGCGGCTAAAAAAATACATGAGATGGGACCTGAGTATGTCGTCATCAAAAAAGGAGAACACGGGGCATTATTATTTAATGGTACCAATGTGTTTTTTGCACCAGCATTACCGCTAGAGTCTGTTTTTGACCCGACGGGGGCAGGCGATACCTTTGCAGGAGGGTTTGCAGGATTTTTAGCTCAAACAGAAAATATATCTTTTGAGAATATGAAAAAAGCGGTTATTTATGGATCCACACTCGCATCGTTTTGTGTAGAAAAATTTGGGACTGAACGCTTAGAGTCTTTACAATCCGAAGAGGTTCGAACACGCCTCAAGGCTTTTAAAGATCTGACAAGATTTGAAATAGAATTAACAACATAACGAAACGCGCCAATTTGGCGCGTTTTTTTTAAAAGAATATTTAATTATTTAACAGTACACTTAAATGAGCGATGCTATAAAACACGAATGTGGAATTGCACACATTAGACTTTTAAAACCACTAGAGTTTTATAAAAAGAAATACGGAACGGCTTTTTATGGGATCAATAAGATGTACCTTATTATGGAAAAGCAACACAACCGCGGGCAAGATGGTGCGGGTTTTGCAAGTATTAAATTGGACATGCAACCCGGAGAGCGTTATATCAGTCGTGTACGTTCGATAGCACAACAGCCGATTCAGGATATTTTTGCTCAGATCAACAACAGGATTAATGATGTATTGGCAGAGCAACCGGAAGTGGCTAATGATGTAGGGGCACAAAAAAAATCAGTACCATATCTTGGCGAAGTCATGTTGGGTCATGTCCGTTATGGAACGTTTGGAAAAAACAGCGTTGAAAGTGTACATCCTTTTTTGAGACAGAACAATTGGATGCATAGAAATGTGATTTTAGCAGGAAATTTTAACATGACCAACGTTAAAAGTTTATTCAAAAACCTTGTTGAAATTGGACAGCATCCTAAAGAGTACACAGATACCATTACTATCATGGAAAAAATTGGTCATTTTTTGGATGATGCGGTCTCAAAACTTTACAAGAAACTCAAGAAAGAAGGGTACACCAAAATGGAGTGTTCGCCGTTGATTGCAGAACGTTTAAATCTCAAAAAAATATTAAAAAAAGCTGCTAAAAGCTGGGACGGTGGTTACGCTATGGCAGGGCTTTTAGGACATGGAGATTCTTTTGTTTTAAGAGATCCATCAGGGATACGCCCAGCCTATTATTATATGGATGACGAAGTTGTGGTTGTCGCTTCTGAGCGCCCGGTGATTCAAACCGTTTTTAATGTTGATTATGATGCGGTTCATGAATTGCCCCCAGGAAGTGCCATTATTACTAAAAAGTCAGGTGAAACATCTATCGATAAAATTTTGGAACCTTTAGAGCGTATGGCCTGTTCGTTTGAACGTATTTATTTTTCAAGAGGAAGTGATGCTGAAATTTATCAAGAACGAAAATTACTTGGAAAACTTATTGTTCCTGAAGTTTTGAAGCATGTAGATTATGATATTAAAAACACGGTATTTTCATACATTCCCAATACGGCAGAAACGTCGTTTTTTGGAATGATTGAAAATGTTGAAGAGTATTTGAATAAAAAGAAAACGGAGCAAATATTAAAAGGGACACGTTCTCTTTCCGCAGAAAAAGTCACACAGATTCTTTCGGAACACACACGCGTCGAAAAAATTGCGATCAAAGACGTTAAGTTAAGAACTTTTATTACAGAAGATAGCAGTCGGGATGATTTGGTAGCCCATGTATATGACGTTACTTATGGGGTTATCAAACCAGAAGACAACCTTGTCATCATTGACGACAGTATTGTTCGTGGGACAACTTTAAAGAAAAGTATTCTAAAAATGGTGGACCGATTGGCACCTAAGCGTATTGTAGTGGTATCTTCAGCTCCGCAAATTCGTTATCCAGATTGTTATGGGATTGATATGGCAAATCTTGAAGGTTTGGTTGCGTTTAGGGCAGCTTTATCTCTTTTAAAAGATGCTGATATGTATCACATTGTTGAAGAGATATATACGCGCTGTAAAGCACAAGAAAATTTAAAAGACACGGAAGTTCAAAATTTTGTAAAAGAAATCTATGCGCCTTTTACACCCCAACAAGTTTCAGACAAAATCGCAGAGCTGTTGAGCGAAGACGGAATCAATGCTGAGGTTAAAATCATATTTCAGTCCATAGAAAACCTACACAAAGCCTGCCCGAAAAATTTAGGGGACTGGTATTTCACAGGGAATTACCCCACACCCGGAGGTAATCGAGTTGTAAATCGGGCATATATAAACTTTTTTGAAGAAAACAATGAGAGAGCTTATTGATGAAAAGCACACTTTATCTAATAAATTTGCACTTTATCTAAAATAAACTTTTACTATGCATTAAACTTATATATTTGAATCACCATAACATAAGTAGGTTAAGTTCATGGTAGATTTGGGGCAAAAAAGGTGAACGTAAGTTCACCTTTTTTATTTTCCATTGTTTTTTAAAACTTATTTTGCAGCATTAAAACGTGTTTCAACTTCTTTCCAATTAATTACATTAAAGAACGCTTCAATATAATCTGGGCGACGGTTTTGGTAATTTAAGTAATAAGCATGTTCCCAAACATCTAATCCTAAAATTGGAGTTCCTCCACATGAGACACCGGGCATTAATGGATTGTCTTGATTTGGTGTTGAACATACTTCAACTTTTCCTCCTTTATGAACACATAGCCATGCCCATCCAGATCCAAACTGAGTTGCAGCAGCCTTACTGAAAGCGGTTTTGAAATCCTCGAAAGAACCATAAGCGGCAAGGATAGCGTCTTTAAGTTCGCCAGAAAGCGCTTCTTTCCCTTCAGGATTCATAACGTTCCAAAACAGCAAATGGTTATAAAACCCGCCACCGTTATTACGGACGGCCTTGTTAGACATGTCCAAGTTTTCAAGGATTGATTCAATCGATTTGTTTTCTAAATCAGTTCCTGCAATCGCAGCGTTTAGATTGTTTGTATAGCCGTTATGATGTTTAGAATGGTGGATTTCCATTGTTCGTGCATCAACATTAGGCTCGAGGGCATCGTAAGCATAATTTAATTTTGGTAATTCAAAAGCCATAAGAATTTGTTTTAATTGTTTAAATAATAAATTCAAATTTACAATATTCAAATAAAAATTACGAGTATATATAATTAAGATTGTTTATTTTGCTATAAATTTTATTTAGTGCGCGCGTCAACCTTCAACATCTATAATGCCTCGGCCGGAAGCGGCAAAACATTTACTTTAGTCAAAGACTATTTGAAAATAGTTCTGACTTCTAAAGAATTCTTACCGCATCGTCATGTTTTAGCGATTACTTTCACCAACAAGGCTGTGGATGAGATGAAAACCCGTATTGTTGAAGCGCTAATGACATTTGCAGCTCCCACTATTTTAACGCAATCAGATGCCTTATTTGAACAAGTTGTCAGTGAATTAAATAGCTCACCCAAAGAAATTCACCTTAAATCCCAACATCTCTTAAACAAAATACTACATAATTACGCTGCTTTTGATATTTCTACAATTGATAAGTTTACTCAAAAACTGATTCGCACTTTTGCATTCGATTTAAAACTCCCCATGAATTTTGAAGTTGAATTAGACACGGATCTTTTACTACAAAAAGCGGTCAGTCGTTTACTGTCTAAAGCCGGAAAAAACAAGGCACTTACAAAAGTGTTGGTTGCGTTTGCGATTGAGAAAGCAGACGATGATAAGAGTTGGAATATTGCTTTAGACTTAGTTAAAACAGCCAAGCTCTTAACAAGAGAAACAGATGCACCATTTTTAGAAGAGCTTTCACAGCGTTCGTTAAAGGAGTTTGGCACGTTGAAGTTTACCTTAACAAAAGATATTAGTGATGCAGCGGAACACGTGGTTGAGCTATCTACCCAAATTTTAGAGTTGATTACAGCCAGTGGCATTGAGTTTTCGGATTTTACACGAGGGTCTTTGCCAAAACACTTTAAGGCTTTAGCCTCCAAAAAATTTGATATTACTTTTGCATCTCAATGGCAAGAGTCTATAGAAACAACCTCGCTGTACCCCAAAAAAGCGCTGCCATATATTGCCGACGCTATTGACACGCTTCGCCCTCAACTTGTAGAGGCATTCCACAAAACCAAACAAGCGGTTTATCGGATTCGGTATTTAAAAAATATTCGAAAAAATACTACGCCACTATCGGTACTGAATTTGATACATCAGGAATTAAAAACAATCAAAGACGAAGAGAACTTATTGCTGATCTCTGAGTTTAACACGATAATAAGTCAAGAAATAAAAGATCAGCCAGCACCTTTTATTTATGAGCGCATCGGCGAAAAATTTAATCATTTTTTTATTGATGAGTTCCAAGACACTTCCGAATTACAATGGGAAAACCTGTCTCCGTTATTAACAAATACCTTGGCGCAAGAAAATGGGAGCGCCATGTTGGTGGGCGATGCTAAGCAAGCCATTTATCGTTGGAGAGGTGGAAAGGCAGAGCAGTTTATCAATTTAAATAATAACAGTACCACCTTCCCTTTTGACGCTACGCTTTCTCATCTGCCAACAAATTACAGAAGTTGCAGGAAGGTCGTTGATTTTAATAATAACTTTTTTAAACACCTGTCTACGGTTGTTTTTTCAAACGACGTTTATAAATCCTTGTACCAATCGGCTTCTCAGTTAGAGTTTAATGATAAAACAGGGTATGTGAATGTTTCCTTTTTAGAGTTTGAAAAGGGTGCAGATAAGTCGCTTATGTATGCCGAGAAAGTTTTAAAAATTATTAGAACTTATTTAGCCTCAAGCGAGAAAGCAGCCATGAAAGATATTTGTGTGTTAGTTCGAAAACGAAAAGAAGGAGTTGCTGTGGCAAATTTATTAAGCCAATCTAAAATTGATATCGTTTCAAGCGAGACTCTTTTAGTGTCTCAGTCTCCAGAAGTAGCGTATATTATGAACGTATTAGAATACGTGCATGAACCTACTAATATGGAAGCTAAACTGGGGGTAATCAATTATATTGCATCTCACACTGATGTAGGAGACCCACACTTATTTCGTTTAAAATGCATTCCATTAAATCGCGCCGCTTTTTTTCGATCGCTGCAGCCCTTAGGACTGAATTTTTCCGCTAAAACAGCTTTACAACTTTCTATTTATGAGTCTATTGAGTATATCATAAGTAGCTTTCAATTGGCAAAAACTTCAAATGCTTACATTCAATTTTTCTTAGATTTTGTGGTTGAATTTACTCAAAAACCAACATCAAGCATACGTCAATTTATAGATCACTATGATTTAAAAAAGGACAGCTTAAGTGTAGTGACCCCAAAAGGGATAAATGCGGTTCAAATTATGACGGTTCATAAATCTAAAGGGTTGGAGTTTCCAGTTGTTATTTTTCCATTTGCGGAGTTGGATATTTATAAAGAATTGGAGCCGAAAGAATGGCTGCCAATGGAGGCTTCTTATGCCCCTTTTTCACATTTTTTATTGAATTACAATAAAGATTTTGAATCATTTGGACCAGAAGGAGCCGCCATCTTTAAGGACCACCAATCAAAATTAGAACTTGATAATATTAATCTGCTGTATGTAGCACTGAGCAGGGCGGCTGAGCAATTATACATCGTTGGGAATGCCGCGGTGTCAAAAAATGGAGCAGAAAACCTAAAAACATATTCGGGCCTTCTAATTAATTATCTAAAATCAAATGGGCGATGGGAAGATGGAACGTTGGAATATGAGTTTGGATCCTTCGAAAACATAGATATTCCTAAGCCGGCAAAATATCCAACGGTATTTCAACGTGAATTTATATCAACACCAAAAGAGCAACTTAATGTTTCGATGGCGACCAATGCAGGATATTTATGGGATACCGCACAAAAAGAGGCACTTGAGAGAGGGAACTTAATTCATTTGCTTATGTCAAAAATTTATACCAGAGTAGATGTTGAAATCACGTTAAATAATTTTTTTAATGCAGGTATAATCTCCTCAGTTCAAAGTACTGCACTTTTAAGCAATTTAAATGCGATCGTAGACCATCCATTGCTGGCTCCTTATTTTAGTTCAGAAGTAGAGGTTTATAACGAAAGAGAAATTATGAACTCCTTTGGAAAAATAATTATCCCTGACCGACTGGTTGTTTACAAAGACTCTACGGCCGTAATCATTGATTATAAGACGGGTGATCCTTACGATAAACACGAAGTACAGCTTACAAATTATTCAGAAGTGGTTGAGGAAATGGGATATAAAGTATCCAAGAAAATTCTTGTGTACATAAACGCCAGTTTACAGGTTAAAGTGTTCTAGTTTTTATACAGTTTTAAATAAAAAATAATATTAGTAAGAAGTACTTTTGGAAATTAATATTGTTTTTTTTATGAAGAATATTTGTTTTATGGAATTAACATCTTACTTTTGCATTTACTTAACTTAACAAATTAAAAATATCAAACATGAAAAATCTTAACAGATTAATTCTCACTACATTACTAGTCTTCGCGTTTGGCAATGTGAATGCACAAGACGAAAACAACCCATGGCAAATTGCAATTGGTGTAAATGCTGTAGATGTATTTCCTGTCGGTGAAGACGCTCCACAAGGAGATTATTTCCAAGAATTCTATAACGTAGAAGATCATTGGAGTATTCTTCCATCAATCTCTGTAATTTCATTACAAAAATATGTTGAAGATGGTTTCTCTATGGGTATCTCAGCATCTATCAATAGACTTGATAAATGGGGACAAACTCAAGACGGAACAGCAGTTTCTGTAAACAACTTAATGTATTATGCAATTGATGGAAATGTCAAATACAGCCTTTCAGAATTGTTCAATACTAAAAAACTTGAACCATTTGTAGGTTTTGGTGGTGGTTTTACTTGGATCGAAGAAGGTTCTTTTAATACTTCATCTGATTCAGCAGGCTCTGGTTTAGCAGGTGCTGGAACTTTAAACGGAACTGTTGGCTTAGCTTATTGGTTTTCTGACAATGTTGGAATCACAGCACAGTCTACTTACAAGCACTCTTTTCAAGACCAACTAACAAAACATTTCCAACATTCTGTAGGAGTTGCTTTCAAATTTGGAGGAACTGATACGGACGGAGACGGCATATACGACAAACAAGATCTTTGTCCAGAAGTACCTGGTTTAGAAGAATTCAATGGCTGTCCTGATACTGATGGAGATGGCATTGAAGATTCAAAAGACACATGTCCTGAATTAGCTGGTTTAGCTGAATTTAATGGCTGCCCTGACACAGACGGAGACGGCGTATCTGACAACAATGATACATGTCCAAACGAAGCTGGTTTAAAAGCTTTAGCTGGTTGTCCAGATGCTGATGCAGATGGCTTGGCAGATGCTCAAGATGCATGTCCAAATGAGGCTGGTCCTGTTGCAAACAACGGATGTCCTTGGAAAGATGGTGACAGCGATGGTGTTTTAGACAAAGATGACAACTGTCCTACAGAACCAGGAACTGTTGCAAATAACGGTTGTCCTGAAGTTGTTATTCCATCAAAAGAAGATCAAAACCAACTTATCAACTACTCTAGAACAATTAATTTTGCGCTTGGAAAATCAAGCTTCAAAGCTGATGCTTATCCAACTCTAAAAGCAATTACAGCGATTTTAAAAGAGTATCCAAAAGCTAACTTTATTGTTGAAGGACATACAGATAGCACAGGAACTAATAAAAACTTCAACCAATTACTTTCTGAAAGAAGAGCTAAAAAAGTTGTAGATTATTTAGTAGATAACGGTATTTCAGCTGCTAGACTAGCATCTGCTGGCTTTGGTGAAAATAATCCAATTGAATCTAACATGACTGCTACAGGAAGAGCTGCCAACAGACGTGTAGAAGTTAAATTAGCTGAATAGTAATAGTTTTTACTATTTCATAATAAAAAGTTTAAAACGCTTCGCTATTGCGAAGCGTTTTTTTATTTTTATAACATGACAAGTTTCATTTATGATGTTTTAAAAAATTTGGAGATCCAATCGAAAGATGTTTCCAAACTCAGCCTTATTCTTCCCAACAAGCGTGCTGGAGTATTCCTTAAAATGGAATGGTCTAAACTAAATAAAACAACAGGGTTTTTACCTCAAATAATTGCTATTGAAACTTTTATAGAGGAACTATCTCAATTAAGACTTCTTAGCAATACCGAACTAATCTTTGAGTTTTACGAGGTTTATTTAGGGCTTACCCCTCTAAATGAAAGAGATTCATTTGATAGCTTTTTAAAATGGGCACCTATCGTACTTCAAGATTTTAATGAAATTGACCGCTATTTGATTCCTCAGAATCAAATTTTTGATTACTTATCTGCAATTCAAGAAATTAATCATTGGTCTTTAGATTCTAATTCAACTCCGCTTATTAGAGGCTATTTGTCCTTTTGGAAAAAGGTACATATCTATTACACTAAATTTACGGAGCATCTTCTTCAAAAAGGGGCGGGTTATCAAGGCTTGATTTATAGAGAGGCTGTAGAAAACTTAGAGGCTTACACTCAAAACAATCCGGATAGGTCGCACGTCTTCTTAGGATTTAACGCTCTAAATGCTTCTGAATCTACCATCATTCAGGAGTTGCTGCAACAAGATAAAGCTAGTGTTTATTGGGATATAGATCAAAAGTTTTTAGACTCCACCCAACACGACGCAGGATATTTTATAAGGCAACATCAAAAAAGCTGGCCTCATTTTAAAGCACAGCCTTTCAAGTGGGTTTCAAATCATTATACCAAATCCAAAAACATTTCCGTCATTGGAACCCCAAAAAATATAGGCCAGGTTAAGTATGTAGGAGCGTTGCTGCAACAGTTGTATATGGAAAACAAACTCCAAAATACAGCCTTGGTTTTAGGGAATGAAGATTTATTAATTCCGATATTGAACTCAATACCGAGCTGCATAGAAGACATCAATATTACTATGGGACTGCCTTTAAAGCAGATACCTTTTTCTGCTTTTATCGACCAATGGTTCCAACTTCACAAAGAGTCGTCTCCATTGTTCTATTATCAAGACGTGATCGCTGTGTTGTCACATCAATTTGTGCGCCCCTTGTTTCAAACTCCAAGTCAAGATGCTGCTCAATCTATCATTTCTACAATCAAACATCAAAACCTAATAAGCCTCTCCAAAGAGCAGATTATTGCCATTGCCCCCGATCATAAAAATAATTTAGAACTTTTGTTTGACGCTTGGAACAACCAACCTCAGAACGGAATAGAGGGTGTTCTGTCACTTATTTTTAAACTTAAGGATCATTATACCAAATCTAAAAACAACCAGCTGTTGGCTTTAGAATATCTATATCGGTTCTCAGAAATCTTCAATCACCTAAAACGCTTGAATACAAGCTACAGTCATATTACCAGTATCAAAGTTTTACACAGTCTTTATAAAGAGCTATTAAGTCTTGAAACGTTGGACTTTAAGGGGCAGCCATTGAAAGGACTTCAAATCATGGGAATGTTAGAGACACGCGTTTTAGATTTTGAAACAGTCATTATTGTTTCTGTAAATGAAGGTGTTTTGCCTGCAGGGAAAACAAATAATTCATTCATTCCTTTTGATGTTAAAATTGAAAACGGATTGCCCACCTACAAAGAAAAGGATGCTGTTTACACCTATCATTTTTATCGTTTGCTTCAGCGGGCTAAGAATGCACATATTATTTATAATACCGAACCCGATGTGTTATCTGGTGGTGAACGCAGTCGTTTTATAACCCAACTAGAGTTTGAAGCACAGCATAACTTGGATCATAAAATAGTAATTCCAGAAACGCCACAAATTACAACACAATTATTGACGGTAAAAAAGACTCCTGAAATCATTTCAAAACTCAAAAGTATAGCTGCACAAGGGTTTTCACCTTCTTCATTGAGTCAATATATTCGCAATCCAATTGATTTTTATAATCGAAAAATTTTAGGGGTGAAGGCTGACATGCTTTTAGAAGAAACAGTTGCTGCGAATACATTTGGTAGTATTATCCACAATACATTGGAAGCGTTTTATAAGCCTTTCGTTGGACTTGTTTTAGAGACGTCAATGATTACAGCATTAAAGCCAAAAATAGACGCTACAGTTGCCTACTATTTTAAGGAGCTCTATAGGGAGGGTGATATCACTCAGGGACTTAATCTAATTAGTTTTGAAATTGCCAAACGTTATGTCTCAAATTTTTTATCTTATGAACTGGCGTGTATTAATAAGGGTGATGAAATTATAATAGAAGCGATCGAATCTAAAATGGCTGTTACTCTTAACATTCCTGAACTTCAAACTCCGATCCAATTGATTGGAACCATTGACCGAATCGATGTGTGTAATGGAACGCGTAGAATCATAGATTACAAAACCTCTCAGGTGTCTCAGTCTGAACTAGAATTGGTGAATTGGGACGATATCACTAGCGACTATAAAACCCATAGTAAAAGTTTTCAGATTATGACTTATGCTTATATGTTAAACACAGAAACACCTTTTACGACGCCTGTAGAAGCGGGGATTATCTCTTTTAAAAATCTAAAATCAGGTCTTCTAAAGTTTGCTAAGAAAGACAGGTTAGGGGCGTATGCTCAAAAAACATCCTTAGTATCTTCAGATTTTTTAGTTCGTTATGAACACGAACTTAAAACGCTCATTCTAGAGCTTTTCAATCCCAACATTGATATAACCGAAAAAGAAGTTTAAATGGTTATCGAGGAAGTAAATAAAATCATCAAAGGCCCACATCGTTTACCGATCCTATTAGATGTCTTTTATAATGACACTGTAGCGCATGCGCCGCTCATCATTTTTTGTCATGGTTACAAAGGGTTTAAAGACTGGGGTGCCTGGAACTTATTGGCAAAGACGTTTGCAGATTCGGGGATTGCTTTTCTAAAATTTAATTTTTCTCATAATGGAGGGTCTGTGGAGCAGCCCATTGATTTTCCAGATCTTGAAGCCTTTGGTCATAATAACTATACAAAAGAATTAGACGATTTGAGTCAAGTTCTGGATTGGGTTGAAACAACATATTCAGAGCACCCATATATAGATGCGTCTAATATTACTTTAGTAGGTCACAGTCGTGGTGGAGGGATTGTCACTCTAAAAGCCGCTGAGGATTCCCGTGTCAAAACACTTGTGAGTCTTGCGGGGGTTTCTGATTTTAAGTCTAGATTCCCAAAAGGAACGGATCTTGATGCATGGGAATCGACAGGTGTTCGTTTTATTATGAATGGGCGTACTAAGCAGCAGATGCCTCATTACTTTCAGTTCTTTGAAGATTTTATAGCGAATGCATCTAGGCTTACAATTCAGGCAGCTGCTAAAAATCTAAAGTTACCCCATTTAATTATTCATGGAGATACAGACACAAGCGTGGATTTAAAAGAGGCCTTTGCATTGCATAAATGGCATCCAGAGAGTCAACTGATACTATTAGAAGGTGCGAACCATGTGTTTGGAAGCCATCATCCTTGGGATTTTAGTGAATTACCACCCTATTTACAGCAAATTCATTCAAAAATTAGTCACTTTATTAACAATTTGCAGTAGTTCTTAAAAAAAATAGCATTTATCTGATATTTTTTTTGGAAAGAACAAACTAATTTTTGTAATTTAGACTAAAATAAATATATATTATGGGATATTCATTCAAAAATAGCAAAGGAAAGACTTATTTTTTACACACTAAAGATGTAATTCTTAAAGGTGGTAGAGAACAAACTATTTATTATTTCGCCAAAGACGAGCGTGATAATACATGTGACCTTCCTGCTGGAAAAAAGATTGTTGAAAATGAAAAAACTGGATTACCTTTTGTAAAAAAGGCTTAATTAGTTTTTCAATCTTAAAATTCAAAACCCACTCTTAGAGTGGGTTTTTTTTTGTTTTATTAATTTCATAAAAGTTGTAAATTGCAATAAATAAACCAAACATGAGAAAACAACTAATTATTTTTGCATTCCTAATTTTAGGATGTACTTCAGTAGCTCAAACTACAAAATCCTATTATAATAGTGGAAACACATCAACGACCAAAAAATTTGTGGGTGCTTCGTGGCATCCAGGGACCATTTTATTGGCGGATGGCAGTGAGCTTGTAGGACAAGTTCGGGGGTATGCTTATAAAGGAAATGATATTAGCTCGTTTCGTTACAGAGTTAAAAAAGGAGATAAGGCAAGAACTATTAAAGCAATCGATTGTCAATTAATATCTTATGATGGTTTGATTATTTTGTCACTGCCAAAAAATTTAAAGAAAAAAGCCGGCAAACGTATGTTTTATGTTGCGCTTTATTATGGAGAACACCTCACTATTTTTCAAAATCCTAAAGCCGAAGTTGCTTCAGGTTATTCGGGATCAATTACTTTTAACGAAGGTCAAATGCTAAGTTACTTAGCTCTCAAAGATGGTCAAATTTCTAAAATCACAAAACTGCGTTTCAGAACCCAAATGAAAAATATTGGATGGGATAATCAAAAATTCATGAAGCGTACCAACGACAGAAGTTGGTTTAAATATGACAATATTTATAGAATTGCTAATTTCTACAATCAAACCAAAAATCAGTAAGCCATTCATTCTAACCACATAAAGTGAAGAATAAAATGGGTGTAACAGTTGTTTACTAAAAATTAATCAAGATATGAAGTCAATTATATTTCATATCAGCTTTCTTTTTGTAGCTCAATTACAAGCACAGGAAACAGCATTTAAATATGTAAAAAGAGTGGAATGTAATGGAGGGGCTCTTCAAGATTCTAACTAAGGTTGTTTTACTTTTCTAGTTGCGTTGCTTAAAGATAATACCAATTACACCCTTTGTTCTGGTCTTATAACAGAATAAAGCATGATTAAAGAAAAAGTAAAATGCACGTAACCAAATTGTGAAGGTACATCAAGAACTTCGCTTAAAATTAGATATCCTTGAAACAGATTAATAGCTAAAACAGCGAACCCAATTTTTTTATTCAGAACCTCAACGGCTTTGTTTTTGTCTCCATATCGTAAGTTTGTTGGAAGGGTAATAATTACTTGTACGAAAAACATCATGACGATAACCAAATGTAACATATTATCATCTTTTGCATAGGCTATTCCCTCTCCAATTATTGGCAATGTCCCAAAAAAACAAACTCCAAAAAGTAATAATTCACTTTTTTGTTTAAGTGCGCCATACGCCGCTATTAAAATGAAAAACAAACAAACGAAGTTTCCTACAATTTCTATACTTGGATTCATAAGTGGATTGGGATAAGGGAGCTTTTTTAGTTAACTTATATTACAATTTACAAAAATTCTTTAAAACCACAAACTAATTGTTGTCATGTTACACGATTTTTTACTTTTATTTTACCAGTAAACCTGTTGAGAGCCATAACTATTTAAAAAAATGAGTTATTCTCACTAAAAAATAAATTAGTTCACATAAGCTCTTCTTTTTAAGTTTTGTATTTTTATGAAAACTAAATAAAATTCTTTATGAGGATTTTCTTAAAATTATTGTTATGAAACGAATCAAAAAACTGCTTTTTGCATCCTTATTTTTAGGGCTCTATTTTGGGTGCTCTAAAGACAGCCCAGAAGAACAAACTACAACAACAGAACCAGAAGTAGTGGATGCTTACGAAGCTTTAAATGTTTCTTATGGCTCGGATGCAAATCAAGTTTTTGACATTTACCTTCCTGAAAACAGAACCAATACCACTAAAATTCTTATTTTGATTCATGGTGGCAGTTGGGTTTCTGGAGATAAATCGGATATGAACACTATCAAAACGTTTGTCTCAGCTCTTCATCCCGATGTAGGGATTATTAACATGAACTACACCTTAGCTGGGGTAAACAACCCCCCGGTTCCGCTGCAAACAGATGACATTTCGGCTGTAGTAGATTATATTTCCACCAATAAATCTTCGCTTATCGTGAGTGATGATATTGGTTTTATTGGGGTGAGTGCAGGAGCTCATTTATCATTACTTTGGAGTTATGCTTATGATGATAATGACCAAGTTGACATGGTTTGTAGTATTGTTGGTCCAGCTAATTTTACAGATCCTGCTTATTACGATAACCTAATTTATCAGCCAATCTATCAATTATTTGGAAACCCTTCCATCGAATTTTTGGAGTCTGCGAGCCCTTATCATAGAGCGACCACAACGTCGCCACCCACCTTGTTGTTTTATGGCGGCATGGACCCCTTGGTTCCAACCTCTCAAGGAGTTGACATGGATGCACAACTTACATCCCTCGGAGTCACTCACGAGTTTCATTTTTATCCAGATGAAGGTCATGGATGGGAGGGAGATAATTTGATAGATACAACTTCAAAGATATCAACCTACATAGAGGCTTATATTGAGACTGAATAATTTGAATGGATAACACTTTAAAACTCTAATAACACTCTGTTTTGTTGCGATAAAACAGCTGTGTTTTTTGGATTTGCGACACACATAACATTACAATGCAATTTGTTTAATATTTTATTCATACATTTAAACATAATATTAAAATTAACTCCTATGGAAAATATTTCAATCTTAGCGCAGCTTATTGTTGCACTATCAGTTATTATTGTTTGGGTTTTTAGATATGAAAATATCGTTTTAGAATTTAAACAATATGGTCTTTCTAGTTTGGTTAGAAATGCAGTTGGCGCTTCAAAAATCGCATTGGCAACGGTTCTAATTTTAGGAATCTGGTATCAAGAATTCTTAGTTCCTGCGTCCGTCTTAATGGCAATTTTAATGGTATCCGCTCAATATTTTCATGTGAAGGTAAAAAATCCGTTTGTAAAATTCATTCCCTCTTTTGTACTACTACTATTGTGCTTGTTTATTGCGGCTTTCAATTACGGGTTATTATAAACAATGGATTTAAACCTTAGCATTCTTTTATTTTCAGCGATTTCATTTGTGTTTTATGGTATAACCTCTTTTTTTTCAAAGAGAATGTTGTCTGAATATGCCCGTTGGGGTTATAAAGACTATCGGATTTTATTAGGCTGTTTGCAACTGTTAGGAGGTATTGGTTTACTGATAGGCATTGCTAATCCTATACTACTTTCTGTAGCGTCCTTTTTATTGACCTTTATGATGATTACGGCTGTCTTTGTAAGAATCAAAATTAAAGACAGCATCGTTCAGATGTTTCCAGCTCTGTTATATACAGTATTAAATTTTACAATTTTATACAATTCACTGGTTTAGAGCCCTGCAGTATTATTTTTTATCTGACTTGTCGATAGGAAACCTCCCTTGATTTCCGATACCGTCCATGTCAAGCTCATCATATGCATTTTGATGTTCATTACGTTGTATTTTGTGTTGCCTCGAAACGATCGTCAGCAAAAAATAGACGTACACTATAAAAATAATAAATCCGAAAATAAATATTAGTAAATTCATTTTTTTCTTCTTTGTCTAATGGCAATTGAAAGCGATAGAATCGACGGAACCCAAATTCCTACAAAAATTCCTTCTAGTTTATTTCCAGTAAACCAAAGTGTAACTGACATCAAAAACGAGATAAATGCAAGAATAATAGGATAATAGGTTTCAATAAAATCTTTCATTGTTTTTTCTTTAAAATTAGACAAGATTATATGTAAAAATGTTACAAAAGTCATAAAATTTTAACGTATATGTTAAAATTAACCTTCAATTATTATATTTTTAGCAGAAGTCAAATCAGGATTTTTCCGGTCTTTATAAATGTTAAAGGGGTAGAGGTTTATCAATAAGTTTTTAAGAAATAAAGAGTTCACGAGAGACGGTTTTCAACCGACTTAACGCAAAAACTGATTGGTAAGGAGCTTTTGTTTTCGTTTTTGAATTATGAAAACCCACCACTTGCAGCAGCATTTTCAGAAAGTTGTTGTTGTTTCATTGAAAACAATGCACAGATTAAAAGAACATAGTCAGCGTTGTCTTTATCTTCGAATTCTACTTCAATGTGTTCTTTCCATTTTTTTAATGTGTAATGGATTGTTAAAACAGGAGTTTCACCATTTTCACAAAGGATATAGTCTCGATCAGATTCATACCATTTGCCCGCTTTTTCTTTTTTTAGCCAATACTGTAGGTTTGACGGACTGTGTTTAAGAACTATTTTAAAACCGGACTTAAAGTTCCAGTTGATATTTCCAATCTGACGTCCACTTTCCAAAAGAATAAAGGAGGTGCTCCAAAACCTTTTCTTTTTTATTTCATAGGTTTTGTTGTTGTGAAAGAAACGGATTTCAGAAGAATACCATTTTGGACGAGTCCCTTTTAAGAGAACTTCCTCACCCTCAATAATTTTAAATTTTTTATTGTTTTTTTCTATTTCAACTCTCATAACTCAAAGGTAAGAAATCTTTAAAAGAGCAGTAGGGTTAAGTCAAATTATAAAAACACATAGAACTTACGTCTTCAAAGCACCTCTGAAATAATTCAGGGGGGCTTGAAGTCGTAAAATTTAGTAATAGAGTGTGCCTGTATTTAGTCGACGCGACTCCAAGTTTGTAAGATGTCTCCGTCCCCAAAAGGCGTTTGCATTTCATCAGTTCCGTTAAAAGTCACTGGAAAATCATCTCCTCCAATTTCGTACGAATCAGAGCCATTATTAACCCAGTTATCAGGGCCATAAACCTCTAATTCGGAACATAAACTACCATCCTGTTGGAAACACTCCCAAACGCTCTTAGTAGCTGTAGTTTCTGTAAATACGAATTGGTCGGGTAGTCCAGCATCCCCCTCCTCAAAACAGCCTCTACACTGCCCTTCTGGCCAGGTTCCATTTCCTACCCATTCTTCATTTACCAACACCCAAGTTCCAATAATTTGGTCACTTGTATTGTCTTGATTGTTGTTGGAGTCATTGGAATCGTTTGAATCTCCATCACCCCCGCTACAAGCAAATACAAATAAGCTTAATAATAGTACTATCCTTTTCATAATTAAATTGGTTTTAGAACTCAAAGATAGGCAATGTAAATTTGACTTTTTCATGTGGGTTAGAAGCCGATCAGATAATATGTGAAAATATTTGAAATCGTAGAGTTACAATGTGCGCTAACCTCACCAAATCATATTTATTAGTAGACTCTGGATCATGACTTCCATCTAAAGCGCTTTTACAAGTTAGAAGTGTGTATTAAAACAACAATGGTAAAAGTAATTTTCCTTTATTATTTTATTAAACGCCAAAGACAAAATAATTAAGTCTACTTTTATTAACTTTAGCAAATAGATCAAATATTTGTAAACGAACATTATACAGTGATGAAAAAATATTTCATAATAATCTCAATGATTCTTGGCTTTCAGTCGTGTGTTGACGCTCAGAAAGACAGCGAGCTATTCACCATTTATTTAGTTAGACATTCTGAAAAAGATCTCACCTCGAATAATCATTCAAACCCGCCACTTTCTCAATGTGGCGAACAACGATCGGAGAATCTAAGTAATTTTCTTAGAGATGTCAATCTCGATGCTATATACAGCTCCGACTATATTCGAACTCAAAATACAGCACTTCCAACAGCACTGTCCAAAGGACTGGAGATTAGTGAATACAACCCTCAAGAACTAGAAGATTTTTCAAAATTATTAATTGCTAACAAACAAGATGTACTCGTAGTTGGGCATAGCAATACCACAGGGGTTTTAGCGGGCTTATTGGTTGGTGAAGAAATTGGCGCATTTGATCTAGATGTTTACGATCGTGTATATCAGGCATTAATGTATAAAAATAGCGGTCGGCTTCAACTATTACACACAGCCTTTGATTGCAGTGATTAAACGCACAGATTGCAGATAAAACAACCATCGTTAATTGTTATTTTTGTTTAACTTTTTAATTAATAATTAAACAAAATATTCCACAAAGCTTCTTTTCAATGTTTTTCGTCGAAACGCCACCCTCAATAAGTTACTTCTTATATGAGCGTATCGTTTTGATTTTCAGGGCTGAAATAATCAAATATACTTCAATAATAGGTTAAACATTTGTATATTTAGATTTTTACAACTGTATTAACCAAACTTTTTTCAATGTCTAAGAAACTTATACTCTCACTTCTTTGTTTAATTTCTGTTTATAATTTTTGTTACGCTCAACCCGTAACAATCGACAATTATTCTGTGAATGGCCTTGGACAAGTACAATTATCGATTCAAGCCCAAGAAGGTAAATATTACGTGCTTCATGCACAGCACAGCCCAACGTATAACTGGGCTGTTTCAATGACAATAGGCGTAAATGGAACTATGATTATATCTGAGTCATTGGCTGCATATCCATTAGACAACTACTCTATAACAGCACATGATGTTTCAGCCCCTGACGATTATGATGGAGATGGGATAAACGATATTATAGAATTTAATAACACGCCTACGGATTCGCCTTTTAATTTTGCAGAACCTATTGCAATTAATGATGGTGCCACCTCAATTCCGGATGCTGATACCTTTATGGAATTGGCTACAATAAATAATGTGGGTTGGGCGCCTTTTCTTGACGATCAATTGTATGTAAAGTTTGGGATTCTTAATAGAGATTCAGACAATCCACAGGTCTATTTTATTAATAGCAATACATACACTATTCACGCAAGCTTTTGGAGTGGAATTGGAGCCTCAGTCACTGGAGATGATGGCTCTGGAGAGATTGTTTTTAATCCCAATACCATCCTTTCAAATGGGGTCATCGGGAGCTATTCATTCAATTTTTCTTTTGGAAATGCCTATGATTTTGAAGCGACCCAAAGAACCTATGAATTATTGGCTGCCAGCATGCCTTTTCTTCAAAATAACATGAACCACTTTATTGGACAGTCTGACGAGAACGACCATAATAATAATTATGCTGAAGATTTTGTAGGGACACGAGTCGAGGTTGTTTTAGAATCGGATGTTTTTGCTGAAATCAATTACATCCCTTTTCATGAAGCAGAAGGCTACGGGTTTTTTAAGCACATGACGAATCTTAATGAAACCCCTGGAAGTAGAGACATTGTTCTTTATGATGCCTTACCAAATTCATTGCCTAGGGTAGGAGGAATTATAACCTCTGTCATCCAAACTCCTTTGTCACACGTTAATTTAAGAGCAATTCAAGACAATGTTCCAAATGCATATATTGCAAATCCTTTACTGAACGACAATATTGCAAATCTGCTAGGGGGTTATGTTTATTACAAAGTAGAAAACGAGCAGTACGAAATTCGAGAAGCCACTTTAACCGAAGTAAATAACTGGTATGAAGACCTTAGGCCAACCGAACCACAAACGCCTATTAGAGATTTAAGCATCACCGAAATCATGCCTTTAGATGCTATTAGTTTTGAAATGTCAACGGCGTTTGGAGCAAAGTGTTCCAATGTAGCAACCATGAGGTCCTTTGATCTTCCTACGGGAACGATTCCCGATGGTTTTGGAATTCCATTTTATTACTATGACGAATTCATGAAGTTTAATGACTTTTATCAGGAGGCACAAGTCATGATAGACAACCCTACGTTCCAAACCGATTTAAACTTTCGTATTGATCGTCTAAAAGATTTTAGAAGAGATATTAAAGACGCTCCAATGCCGCAATGGATGATGGATGACTTACAGGCCATGCATGATGATTTTCCTGTTGGCACAGCCGTTAGATGTCGATCTAGCACGAACAATGAAGATTTACCCGGGTTTAGTGGCGCGGGTCTATACACCTCTAAAACGCAATACCTAGACGAAGGTCATATCTCTAAATCTATCAAACAGGTCTATGCCAGTATGTGGAATTTTAGAGCCTATGAAGAAAGGGATTTTTATCGTGTAGATCACTTTATAGCCGCGATGGGATTGCTATGTCACCCCAATTTTCAAGAGGAACAATCCAATGGAGTTGGGATCAGTATTGACCCTATCTACGAAACGGAAGACACCTTTTATCTTAACACCCAAGTAGGAGAGTCCTTGATTACAAACCCTGACCCGAACTCGGTACCAGAAGAACTTTTATTGTATGAAGATCCTACACAAGGCGGTGGATACCTCGTATTAAGGCTGTCTAACTTAGTCAACCCAGGGGAGCTGGTAATGGATATCACCTATATTAATCAAATGAGAGAGTTTCTTACCATTATTCATGATGGGTTTGAAATACTTTATGATGTTGTAGGTGCAGAAGGTTTTGGAGTAGATATCGAATATAAGGTTACAGCACAAGATCAGTTAGTCATTAAACAAGCAAGACCATGGGTTTCGTTTTGGGCAAATATTAATGCCGATAATGATTTGGGTATTACAGCAATTGTAGACCCTCAGTCTTCCTCTAGCCTAGGAAGTAGCGAGCTAGTAACAGCAACAATTGCCAATCAAGGGTTAAATGACATGAGTAATTTTGATATTGAGCTCGTTGTAGACGGTCAGTCGATGGAAACAATTACGATACCTCAAGCAATTCAACCTTTTAGTGAAGCAGATTTTCAATTTTCAGTACCACAAGACTTTTCAGCTATTGGAGATTATAATATCACAGCAAATGTGAGTCACGTGAATGATGAATACGAAAATAACAACACTTTAAATGTTGTTATAAGTAAGGTTCATGCGTTAGATGGCGCGCTTTCAGTTGGAGAAATAGCAGTTGTTTGTAATGACGTAGTTGAAGTGGACGCAATCGTTACCAACAATGGAGAGACAACCATTACCGAGGTGCAAATTGAGGTTGTAGTTAATGGTTCAGTCGTAGAGATTATTAATGCCTCAGTGGACATCCCATTCCAAGAACAAGGAACGGTAACTGTCGTGATTGATGACAACCTGCAACAAAACAACAACATCTCACTAAACGTATTAAGCATCAACAATCAAGCTGATGGAGATGTAGCCAATAATTCGGTTTCCACCACGACAAGCCTTGACTCAAACTATGATACAATCACGCTTCTTATCAACGCGGATAATTATGCAGGAGAAACATCTTGGAAGCTTTTAGACGATTCGAACGAAATTATATCCACTGGTGCTTTAAGTTCTAGCGATTCAAACGAGGTCTATACAGAAGAAATTTGTGTTGATTATACGTCTTGCTTCTCCTTATATTTTTACGATTCGTATGGAGATGGAATTTGCTGTAGCTATGGCGAAGGGAATTTTCAGATTTTGGATGCGTCAGGGGAGATTATTCTTGTAAATGATGGGGAATTTGACAACTACGTTCAAGAAGTCTTTTGTCTTGATGATTCTGCATGTGAGATTACAGCGGAGGTTAACGTCATGCATGCAACGTCTTCTTCTGCTAATGATGCTGCTATTACAATTAATACAAACACAGGGATGAGCCCTTTTCAATACAGTATTAATAATGGACAAACATTTTCGGACTCGAATACGTTTGAGAATCTAGTGCCAGGAAATTATAGCGTATTTGTTCTAGGTGCTGCGGGGCTTTGCTCTTATCAGCAGACCGTTTCAGTTGAAGCCTGTAATTTGACTTCAGTTGATATTGAAGCGACCTCAGTTTCTTCTGTTGTTTCAACAAATGGCTCCATAGTCATTACTCCAACTTCTGGAGAGGGTCCCTATCAATACAGCATTGATGGAGGTCAAACCTTTAGTCAAAACAATGTGTTTTCCAACTTAGCCGTAGGTGACTATAATGTCGTTGTAAAAGATATTGCGGACATCTGTTCATATGAAGTGGATGTTCCAATTGAAGTTGAAGGACTGGTCATTAACGAAATTAATTACAAATCAAGTGTTACGTTCAATCCCGGCGACTGGATTGAATTGTACAATCCAAAAGCAGGGACTATAGACATTTCAAATTGGCAAATAAAAGACGACAATGACACCCATGTATTTGTCATTCCGGAAGGAACTCAAATAGCAGGTAATGGATTTTTGGTACTTGTTAAAGATGCAGCTGCTTTTAGTAGTGTATTTCCAAACATTCCATACATAGGGGAATTGGACTTTGGATTTGGAGGGTCGGATGCTGTTAGAGTGTACAATTCCGATAGCAAACTCATGGACGATGTGTCTTACGATTCAATAGCACCTTGGCCAACATGTGCAGATGAAACCGGAAATACCTTGGAATTGATCGCACCAGATTTAGACAATTCGTTGCCAGAAAGCTGGAGTTGTATCAATGACAATGGAAGTCCTAATGCAGTCAATAGTACTGGACTTTCTATTGAAGATATCGATACTAATTCGATAGTAGTGTATCCGAACCCCGTGAAAAACATGCTATATATTGTTGGAAATTCAGCAGGGTATGACATTGAGGTTTATTCATTGCTTGGTCAGCGTGTAATGACTGCTTCTAACGTCAAAGAAATAGATGTGAGTCTGTTTAACGAAGGTGTTTACTTGATAAGAGTAAGTACTGAGAACACAACCACTGTAAAACGCATTGTCAAGTTTTGATATAAAACTTGATAATGTATTTTAATTTTTAGCAGTTTAGAACTCTCTGAACTTAGGGACCAATATGCGCCTGTAGTTTGGTGCGTTTTTTATTAATAATTTACAAACCCCAACTATTTTTATATTGTAAAAAATTAATTAATCGCATGGACCATCTTCATAGGCTATAACCCCGTTCCAATTCAAAGCCATACAACTATTGTCGTATGTAATGCCATCACATCCACAAACCGGTTCAAAGATTTCGATACACACACTTTCTAAATCAATCAGTGTTTCATCAATACACATATTGGGTGTGTTCTCATTATCATCCCCACCAGAACAAGCGAAGAGTAATAAAGCGGAAACTAAGAATAGTTTTTTCATAATTAAATTGGTTTATAATTTAAATATAATGATTAGTCTAATTTACTTAAAAGCTTTAGAATCCCCTGAATTGAAAGAGTAAAATATGCCTATGGTTTACTCCTCTGAATAATTAGTAAGCCATCTAAAAGTGTTTAAAACAAAATTTTTCCAGTCGTATCCTTCAGTATTCATTCCAGCATACATTTTAGTTCCATCATCCATATTGAAAACCATTGCAGTAAAACCATTTGAATCCCCAAAAGCAGCAATTTTTCCAGAACCATACATACCTGCTAACCCTTGAGAATTTCCCTTTCCATCAGGCCCTATGCCTGTAGAGTGTTTTACATTAAATGAACTTTCATCAAGTTTTAGTATATTTTCATATTTAGAGCCTAAAAGAGCACTTCCTCCAAATGAAACTAATTTTTCTACTTTATACTTTCCGTTTACAATAGGGTGATTCGTGTTCAAGTTTTTGTTTTCGAATTTTATCATTCCTGGACCGTATTTACTTTCGTAATTAATTGTATCTACAGTGGTTCCAATGGATGACTCAATGTCAAATTTTCGTAATAATGGGTTTATGGCCTGGTCAAATGGGGCGTGTTCGCTGAAGGCCAAAAGTGAGCCTCCATCAGTTACCCAGTTTTGTAATTCATCAAGCTCATTTTCAGAAAAAGTGTTTTTATCTGCTGCTGAGTTTTCAGTAGCAAAATCAAACGGTAATGCCGTAATAACGACTAGAACGCTGGCTTGACTTAAACTTGATTTAGAAAACTCTTTATCAAGGAATGCTACTCTGTATCCATCATTTATCAATAAGTCCACAAGAGGCTTTATTAAATGAGATTGTATAAAAAAGTTTTTGTGAGTTGAGTCAAACATAATTAACGGCCCATCATTAATTTCAAATGTAGGGTCTTCAACCTCTAAATTGACATTAGTGTCATTGTACATAGGCCATTTGTAAGGGTAATTTTGTTCCTGCCCAAAAGATAGAAGTGGAACAAATAACAATAGCAGAATTAGTTTTTTCATAATCCAAATATAACTGTTATTTTGCAAGTAATATACCAAACCGTAAGTTTAACCTATTTACGAGGTTTAGAAATAGCTGAACTGAAGGAGGAAGATATGCCTATGGTTGAGCTTGTTCTGAATCTAAATTAGTAGAGTTGGTTTTAATAGCCTCTGAGAAATAGAACTTAAACTTCAGTTTAGTATCAACTTTAACAGCATAAGTGCTTTCAAGCC
>JABAYY010000075.1 GCA_018608765.1 Flavobacteriaceae bacterium | reverse complement strand
CGACCAATATGGTAATGAGGCGTTCTTTCCAGTTTTCAATATTTCGGGTGGCCATAACAGCCGGAATGGCACAAGCCGTTCCAGAAATTAAGGGCACTAAACTTTTCCCACTCAATCCAAATCGCCGCATCACGCGGTCCATCAAAAAGACCACACGACTCATATAACCACTTTCTTCTAAAATAGAAATGAATAAAAACAAAAAGGCGATTTGAGGAATAAATATGACGATGCCGCCAATACCAGATACGATCCCTTCAGCAACTAAATCGGTAACCATCCCCCCACCAGGAAAGGTGTTCTTTACCCATTCTGCCAAGCTTGCAAAAGTGGTGTCGATGAGATCCATTGGAATTGTAGCCCAATCGTATATCGCCTGAAAAATCGTTAATAAGATCAGGAAAAAAATCACATATCCCCAAACTTTATGAATGAGTAAACGGTCCAACTTACTTCTTAAACCCGTAGCTTTAGAGCGGTCAATGGTTTGTCCTTCTTTTAAAATTGCGTTAATAAATTGATAGCGTTTGATCGCTTCTTTTTGCTGCAATCGCTTTAACTCCTGATTTGATTTTGTTTTAAATTTTGAAATATCTAATTCTTGACGGGTGATTTTACCAAAATTTGCATCTTGCGTAATTACCAGCCATAATTTGTAAAGATCTTGATTTGGAAATGCTTTTTGTAGGCTTAGAAAATAATCAGCATCAATTGAGGTCGTATCCAAACAGGACTCCGTAGAAATGGTTTTATAGCTTTCAATGAGTTGTTTTAGTTCTTGGATGCCACTATTTTTTCGGGTACTTACAAGAGCTATTTTTGTATGAAGCTTTGCTTCTAAGACTTCAATATCTAAGGAAATTCCTTTACGCGTCATTAAATCACTCATATTAATCACCAAAATAGTTGGGATTTTGAGGTCTTTAATTTGTGTAAAGAGTAATAAGTTTCGCTTTAAGTTTTCGACATCGCTAACAATAATAGCAACATCGGGGTAGTCTTTATCATTTTTATTGAGTAATAACTCAATCACCACATTCTCATCTAAGGACGAGGCATTCAGGCTGTAGGTTCCTGGAAGGTCTAAGATATGAGCTTTGACGCCGCGCGATAATTTACAGATTCCTTGCTTTTTATCGACCGTAATTCCGGGGTAATTTCCCACCTTTTGATTGAGGCCTGTCAACGCGTTAAACACTGAAGTTTTTCCAGTGTTAGGATTTCCAATTAGTGCAACGTTTAGCTGTTTACTCATCTATTTTTTCGATTACAATCAAGGAAGCGGTTTCTTTTCTAATGGCTAAAAAACTGTCGTTTACATTCAGATACATTGGGTCAGAAAAAGGAGCCAATTGAAGTAGATGTACTTCGTTTCCTGGAAGGCATCCCATCTCTAATAACTTTAGAGGGATGTCTTCTGAAGAGCTGTCGGTAATGATGCCTTTTTCTCCTTTTTTAAGGTCTGCAATGGTCAAGCGCATGCTTATTTAGATTCATTTTAAAGAAGCAAAAGTACTAAAAAGATTAGTTTTTATACGATGCTTTTAAAACTTTTATATCTTCAAGAAGGCGTTCAATTTCTTCGGGATCGGTTCCATCGTAAAAACCTCGAATTTGTCGCTTTTTATCAATCAACATAAAATTTTCGGTATGAATCATATCATATGGACCACCATTGCCAGCGTCTTTCACTGCAAGATAGGACTTACGTGCGAGTTCATAAATTTGTTTCTTGTCGCCGGTTACTAAATTCCATTTAGAGGCATTGACCCGCTTTTTTTTGGCGTAGCGTTTTAGTTGCGCAACGGTATCAATTTTAGGAGTTACAGAATGGGAGAGTAACAAAATTTCAGGATCGCTAATGGTTTGTTTTTGGATTTCGTACATGTGTCCAGTCATGATGGGACAGATGGTTTGGCAGGTTGTAAAGAAAAAATCGGCTACATAGATTTTGTCTTTATAAAAATCTTGGGTAATGGTCTCTCCATTTTGGTTGATCAGGCTAAAATTGGCAATGCGGTGGTATTTTTTTTGGTGCTGAATGGTGCTATCCACCAATTCATAATTCACTTGCGCAGGCTGGTAGATAGGCAGTACTATCACAGGATTTAGAATGTTGTAAAACAGGGTGATAATAATGCAAGACAGCACAAAGAGTGTGGTAATGAATAGTTTATATTTATTTAAAAAGGAATTCATAGCGTTGTAATTGTGCATGCAAAAGTACAATACAGAACAGAGAACTTTTAATATATCTCCCTAAAAATGAAGCGTCCCAATAAAGTTTTTGTATCTAAATGGAAAACTTTACATTTGTTCACTTAATCCTACACATACTACATGGAATTTGTTATCAAAATATCACAGTTTTTATTGAGCCTCTCCTTACTGATTGTGCTGCACGAATTAGGCCATTTTATTCCGGCTAAATTATTTAAAACCCGCGTCGAAAAGTTTTACCTCTTCTTCGATGTCAAATACTCTTTGTTTAAAAAGAAAATTGGCGATACCGTTTATGGGATTGGCTGGTTGCCTTTGGGGGGCTATGTTAAAATCTCGGGAATGATTGACGAGAGCATGGACAAAGAGCAGATGGCACAAGAGCCACAACCTTGGGAATTCCGTTCGAAGCCGTCATGGCAACGTTTAATCATCATGTTGGGTGGTGTGACGGTTAATTTTATATTGGCGGCAGTGATCTATATCTTTATGGCGTTTTCGTATGGGGATTCTGATATTGATGCGAAAAGCATCAAAGATGGGTACTTGATTACAAACCCATTACTCATAGAGTTTGGTTTACAAACGGGCGACAATATTACGGCTATTAACGACCAAGAGATTGTCAATTACTCCGATTTAAGAAAAAATCTTTTAGCGGCAAAGCTTGTGAGCTTTGAGCGCGATGGCGTACCAATGACGGTGACCTTTCCAGAAGACTTTTTAGGTCAATTAAGCAGCAGTAAAAGCCGTTCTTCTTTTGAATTGAGGTACCCTTTTGTTGTCGCAGGTGTAGAGGAAACTTCTCTTAATAAAGACCAAGATTTACAACAAGGCGATGTTTTGACGAGTATCGACGGAAACTTTTTTAAATACTTTGATGAATTTGAAGCCTTGGCTTCAGCGTATAAAGGACAAACGGTCAGTGCCACTATTTTAAGAGCCGGCGAAACGCTTAATAAAACGCTTCAAATTAATGCCAATGGAAAATTAGGAATTATCACGGGGGCTAGTTATTCTACTATTCAAGAAATGGGTTACTATAAAATTGTTGAAAACTCTTATACGTTTGGTGAGAGTGTGGGTGTTGGTTTAGATCGTTTTACCTCCCAAATGTCAGCGTATTGGATGCAATTAAAACTTATTTTCTCACCGAGTACAGGGGCTTATAAAGGTGTGGGTGGATTTAAAGCGATTTTTGATATTTTCCCAGATACTTGGAGCTGGCAATCGTTTTGGGGAATCACAGCCTTTTTATCGATTATGCTAGGGGTGTTGAACCTCTTACCAATCCCTGCTTTAGACGGAGGACATGTGATGTTTTTACTTTACGAAATGGCCTCTGGACGTAAGCCAAGCGACAAATTTATGGAGTACGCACAAACAGCTGGATTCTTTATTTTGATTGCACTCGTGTTGTTTGCTAATGGAAATGATATTTTTAAAGCCGTATTTGGTTAAATATTTTTATTATTCTATTTGGATAGAATAAAAAATACTATATATTTGCGCTCGCAATAGCGGAAAAACACTCCTCCTTAGCTCAGTTGGTTAGAGCATCTGACTGTTAATCAGAGGGTCCTTAGTTCGAGCCTAAGAGGAGGAGCCATATTAGACAGGAGGTCATTTTTGACCTCCTTTTTATTTTTACCACTTTTTAAAACCTTGCTGGCCAACATAATAGACTTTATCTCTGGAG
>JABAYY010000058.1:58080-100237 GCA_018608765.1 Flavobacteriaceae bacterium | reverse complement strand
ATAACATCGAATTAAACCGTAAGGTTTTAGCTGATTTAGCGATGAACAACCCAGAAGCTTTCAAAGCTATTGTAGATAAAGTAAACTAAGGCACTAGCCTATTGTATCATATTCGCTTATAAAAAAGCCTCGCAATGCGAGGCTTTTTTGATTTCTATAGCGAATGGATACAATGAGTAAATATAAATTTAATCTTTGTTGGATTTATAAACATGTGGGTTTTTAACAACCCCTTTTTTGAATATTTTCCTCAAATTCATTCTTAAAAAAGAATCAAATCTGAGAACATGATTTTTAAATTTTTGATGTGGCCTCCCTCTAAAAGTGGTTACATGAAATTTATCAGTGCCAGAAAGAGCAGTGTTTGAAAAGTAGTAGTTAGATACACAATTACGAGAAGCATTGACCACAACAGGGCTTACGGAATGCCATGATTTATCGTGAGTTGCCATAACTATAAGCCGGTTAAATCGGGAGTGTAATGTAGTTTGATGTTGGTCCAGACCTTCAGGCCAAATCTCTAAATGACCGCCATTAGAGTCCTTCCAATTTGGAGTGACATAAAACAATAAATTCAATACTCGCCAACGGTTTCGTTCTTTATCATGAGAATTATCTAAATGTGGATTCAAAAATTGTGATTGTTTCATAGATGATAATCCACCTGCATACAAGTTTTCATCTGGTGTAAGTTCTTGTATCCCACAAACCTGTTTAATCAAATTTACAACACGGTCATCTTGAAATGCATAAATGAGCTCTTCTAAAACTGGTGCATATTCATTCATTTGAACGCCAATATACTTGTTTTCACGAATGCTTTTTTTGAGAACCATTTCTTGTTTTGATGGAAACTGACTGTCAATTTGTTCCGTTATTTCAGCAGACAATAAATCATCTATATAAAAATAGCCTATTTGATTTTTGGATTCCTCATACTGTGTTTTTATACGGTCTTTTTCTTGAATAATTCTATTCACAATCAGCTGAGCTAGATATGTTCTATGAAGCGATGGCATTGAATTCATATTAGAAAAAAATAATAATTACAGTTATAATTGGATTTACTTACTTTTTAAATCACAATATACTAATAAAGATTAGTTCTATGGAGAATTAAGGACTTTAGAATGATTAAAAAACTATTTGGGAGTTCCTCTTAGTCCTGTAAAGCAAATACTTTCTGAAGCAAATCTGTAGATCGTGATGATAGTTTGATGCGTATTTTTTCTTCTTCAATTGCAATCATTTTATAAACGCCATCTAGTGCCTTAGTAGTTACATAATCTGTAAGGTCTGTATTCACTGATTTGCTAAATGGAATCTTATTATATGTTTGAATTAAATTAGCCCAAATTTTATCAGCACCCACTTTAGAAAATGATTTTTTAATCACAGGTTCAAATTTTTGATACAAAGTTGTTCTGGTTTTAGAAGTTAAATAGTCTGTAGCAGCCGAATTATCGCCTAATAAAATTGTTTTTGCATCATCAAACTTTATTTCTTTTACTGCTGACACAAAGACGGGTGTGGCTTCTTTTACAGCATCTTCTGCAGCTCGGTTCAAAACTTTTAACCCCTCATCTGCTAAACTACTTAGTCCAATCCTCCTCAGTGATTTGTCCACTTTTTTTAATTCTTCTGGAAGTGTAATTTTGACAAGTTCATTTTTAAAAAATCCATCTTTTTGCGTCAGTTTACTGACTTGTCTTCGGATCCCATTGTCTAGTGCTTCGCGAAGTCCAGATGCTATATCTGTGCTTGGTAATTCGACGCCAGTTGGGAGCGGTATAAAATCGCTTACTTGTTGCAAACCGGCACATGAAGTTAAAGGAAATACTAATAAAATAATCAGGAGTTTACGTAGCATTGTTTTGTTTTTAGCTAAGTTAAGAAGATTCAGGTATAAATATATACTAATTAAACAGTTAAGTTTTTTGTTTTTTCTTTCTTGCTGCAGGAAATAAAACATTGTTTAAAATAAGTCGATACCCTGGAGACGTTGGGTGTAAGTCCAATTCGGTTTTAGGATCCCCTACTCTATGGGTATAATCTTCGGGATCATGACCTCCATAAAATGTAAAAAATCCTTGTCCTTTAATTCCATGGATGTAACGCGCTTCCCCATTGGATTTGTTTTCTCCCAGAATCAGTACATTTGACTTGACTTGGTCTCTAGAATAGGACGTTGTTTGCCCCATAAAGCCTTTAATGAGGGCTGTATGATTTTGATTGAGCATGGTTGGAATGGGGTCCCATTTCGCAGAATATTCCATTAGCGAAAAGTAATCTAATTCTTTTGGTATCTTGCGTCTTTGGGTCATGTCGATGCTTGAAAACTCATATACTTTTGGATCGCGTTCCAAAATAAAATCTTTAAATGCAAAGGTTTTAGAATACTCTAACTGGGACTGATAATTTGGTGTGCTACCGTCACCGTCAAACATGGGCTCACAAATATCAAGTGATTGAGCGGCTAAAGCAATATCAAAACTATCTGTTGCACTACACATAGCAAACATAAAACCTCCTCCTAAAACATATTCTCTAATTTTTTGAGCGACTGCTAATTTTTCTTCAGACACCTTATCATACCCTAAACTAGCTGCAAGTGTTTCAGCGGTTTTTTGTTGCTCAATATACCAAGCTGCATTTCTATAGGCTCTGTAGAACTTACCATATTGACCGGTAAAATCTTCATGATGGAGGTGTAACCAATCATATAATAACAAAGCATCGTTTAAGACTTCGGAGTCATAAATAATTTCATATGGGATTTCTGCATAGGTCAAAACCATAGTTACAGCATCGTCCCAAGGTTGTTTACCACTAGGAGAATAGACCGCGATTTTAGGTGCTTTTTCAAGAATCACAGCATCCATATTTTTACTTGGACTGCTAATTTCCTTAAGAATTGATTCGGTTTCGGCATCACTAATGAGTTCATAAGAAACCCCACGTATGAGGCATTCTTTTTCGATAGCGTCTATGTATGGCAATAAAAAAGAGCCCCCTCTATAATTGAGAAGCCATTTGACATTTTCTTGTTTATTTAAGGTCCAATACGTAATTCCATAAGCTTTCAAATGATTTTTCTGACTCACTGCATCCATAGGAATAAGAATATAAGAGGCATGAATTTGAAAGGATAGCACCAGAAAAAGACTCAGTAATAAGTGTTTCATTGCTTAAATATACTCAAAAAAATTATCTAAAAGAATTTAATAAGGAGTATCATCATCAGAATCGCCAAAAGCATCACTTGGATCAACTCTAAAGTTCTCCTGTTTGAAAGTATCGTCATTCGCTGCCGCGTTCATTTTTGAGTGAAATTCAGTATCAAACGGAGAATCAAAATCATCGAGGTTATCAAACTTTCCTAAATGACCAATGAATTTTAAACGAATATTTTCTAATCCACCATTACGGTGTTTTGCAATGATAAATTCTGCTTGTCCTTCTGAAGGTGTATGTTGTTCGTCATCCCATTCGTCAATTTTATAATATTCTGGACGGTAAATAAACGATACAATATCTGCATCCTGTTCAATGGCTCCTGACTCTCTCAAATCGGATAGTAATGGACGTTTGCTTCCTCCACGGGTTTCCACGGCTCTTGATAATTGAGATAACGCTATCACTGGGATACTTAGTTCTTTTGCAAGGGCTTTGAGGTTTCGAGATATCATAGATATTTCTTGTTCACGATTTCCGCTTTTTTGTGTACCTCCTGCTGTCATCAATTGTAAATAATCAACAACAATGAGTTTGATACCATTTTGAGAGGCCAATCGACGTGCTTTGGCTCTTAAATCAAAAATAGATAGTGAAGGCGTATCATCAATGTATAAAGGTGCTTTTTCGAGGGCTTTTACCTTCACATTTAACTGCTCCCATTCGTGTTTTTCGAGACGACCTGTTCTTAATTTTTCTGAGTTTAAACCTGTTTCAGAAGAAATCAAACGTGTTATTAACTGAACAGAGGACATCTCTAGTGAAAAGAAGGCGACTGGAATACTTTGTGTGACTGCAATATTTCGTGCCATTGACAATGTCAAGGCGGTTTTTCCCATACCCGGACGTGCAGCGATAATAATCAAATCACTTTCTTGCCAACCAGAGGTTAATTTGTCTAGTTTATCAAATCCAGAAGGGACTCCAGAAAGCCCTTCTTTATTTGAAATTTCTTCAATTTTTTTCTTGGCTTGAAACACTAAATCTTGAGCTGTCTCTGTCGATTTTTTAATGTTTCCTTGGGTAACTTCATACAATCGTGATTCGGCCTTGTCTAATAGGTCAAAAACATCTTTAGTTTCATCAAAAGCATCTTCAATAATTTCATTTGAAATTTTAATTAAACTACGCTGAATAAATTTTTGTAAAATGATTCTTGCATGAAACTCAATATGTGCAGATGAAGACACTTTTTGAGTTAAAGAAATTAGATAAAAATCCCCTCCTACTAAATCTAGTTTTGAGTTTTTACGCAATTGAGTTGAAACGGTTAGTAAATCAACAGGTTCACTGTTTTCAAATAACTGAAGTATTGCTTCAAATATATGTTGATTGGCATCTTTGTAAAAAGCGTCTTTACTAAGAATATCGATTACTTCATCAACTCCTTTTTTATCAATCATCATAGCCCCAAGAACAACCTCTTCTAAGTCAGTTGCTTGTGGTGGGATCTTTCCTTTTTCCAAGCTAATGAGCGTGCTATTGTCGTTTTTGTAAACTTTTTTCGGTTCTGGTTGCTTCATTTATTTCTATTAATCATTCCCTAGGAGATACTATTCTAATCTACTTGTTTCTTAGTAACGAAAGTACTTAAAATATGAGTATTAATCGTGTTGTAAAGGTAACGGTTACTCAACAATTGGACTGTTTATAAGTCCAAAATATTGTTGATAAGCATAAAAAAAGCCAAGTGTTTCACTTGACTTTTTTTTTTATAAGATAAAGACTACGACTTAATCATTATAGACTCCCATTTGAGAGTACTTTTCCATACGTTTATCGACCAATTCTTTTGGTGATAAGTTTTTAAATTCATTATAAGACTTCATAATCTTATTTGAGACTGTTGTGAATGTTTGTTGGCGATCTTTATGAGCACCTCCAAGGGGTTCTTTCACAATTTCGTCCACCAATTTCATACGCTTCATATCTTTGGCAGTTAGCTTTAACGCTTCTGCTGCTTGTTCTTTATACTCCCAACTTCTCCATAAAATAGAAGAACAAGACTCAGGTGAAATCACAGAATACCAAGTGTTTTCTAACATCAAGACTTTATCTCCTACGCCTATTCCAAGCGCACCTCCAGAAGCACCTTCACCGATAATAATGGTGATGATTGGTACTTTTAAACGGGTCATCTCAAGAATGTTTCGAGCAATAGCTTCTCCTTGTCCGCGTTCTTCAGCTTCTAATCCAGGATAAGCACCAGGGGTATCTATCAATGAGACAACAGGAATACCAAATTTCTCAGCTGATTTCATTAAGCGCAAAGCTTTCCTATATCCTTCAGGGTTGGCCATACCAAAGTTTCGATATTGACGAGTTTTAGTGTTATATCCTTTTTGTTGACCAATGAACATAAAACTTTGATCTCCAATTTTTCCCAATCCACCAATCATTGCTTTATCGTCTTTAAAATTACGATCGCCATGTAGCTCCAAAAATGAATCGCCACAAATAGCATTTATATAATCAAGTGTATAGGGTCTGTCTGGGTGTCTTGACAGCTGAACGCGTTGCCAAGGGGTTAAGTTTTTATAAATGTCTTTTTTGGCGAGATCCAATTTTTTTTGAATCTGAATACAAGTTTCAGAGACGTCTACATCACTCTCTTCACCAATGATTTGACATTTTTGTAATTGATCTTCTAGTTCCTTTATAGGCAACTCAAATTCTAGATATTCCATAGAAATTCAAGATTAGTTTTTAAGTTAGTGTACAAATATAAAACTTTAATAGATTTCAAAGGTTAGATTTTTGATTTATTGATGTTTTTAAAGACAGCATTAAGAAGCACCGTAGAAATTATAAGCCCTGCACCAAGGTAAAATAATGGGCGCATGGTTTCTGTTTGCGGGAATAATACAACCGCAAGTACAATTCCATAAATAGGTTCTAAGTTATAAGTCAACACTAAAGTGTAAGGAGTAATATGTTTCATCACATGAATGGAGGCTATAAAAGCATAAGCTGTACAAATGGATGCTAATATAAATAGACAGGTCCAATCTGAAAGCGTAAGTTGAAAGTAAGAGGCATCAAATCCATCCCCTGTAAAGGCTATAAATATTGACATAAACAGTACGCCACTCACAAATTCATAAAACGAAATGACACTGGCTTTGTAGTTTTTTACAAACTGACCATTGAGAACTGCAAAAAGTGTGGAAAATAACGCAGAAGAAATTCCTAATGCGATTCCTATAAGGTATTGTAACTCGGTTTGTGTTATGAGAACCACTCCAATTATGACTATACAACCAAATATAATTTCATACCCTATAATTTTACGTTTATAAAACAAAGGTTCTATCAGAGATGCAAAAAAAGCTCCTGTAGAAAACATTGCTAAGGTAATTGAAATATTAGAGGCTTTGATAGCAGCAAAAAAAGTGATCCAATGCAAGGCGATGATCACCCCAGCGATTGAAAAACGGACTACTGCCTTTAGGGGAACTTTTAGCGACATCTTTTTGAACTTGATAAACAAAAACATTAGAACCCCAGCGATGGTCATTCGGTACCAAACCAAAGGAATTGCATCAATCGTAATGAGTTCGCCTAAAATAGCTGTAAAACCAGCTATAAGCACCAAAAAATGAAGGTGGAGATAATTTTTGAGTTTATCGTTTTGCATTGTAAAGAAGGTAAATTGCTAAACTTCCAAAGAGGATATTTGGAAACCAAACGGCCAATAATGGTGAAAAGTCAGATTGCTCTGCCATGACACCAAATACTTTATCAAAAAACACATAAATCATAGCAATTACAATCCCAAATGCTAAATTGACGCCCATTCCTCCACGACGTTTGACGGAAGAGACAGCCACAGCAATAATCGTGAGTATAAAAACCGATACTGGTAAACTCCATTTTTTATATTGCACTACCTTATAACGGTTGATATTGGAAGACCCACGCACTTCTTCGCGGGCAATAAAGGTCATTAATTCGCCATAGGTCAATGTTTCAGCAACGTACATTGGAGGGGTTAAATCCTGTAAGTCGAAGCTAAAAATAGTGTCTTTTTTGCGACTGTATTCAAGCTGATCTTCATCATCACCAATGGTTCTTAAATTATAATTCGTCAATTGATAGGTACTGTCTTTTTCGACATAACGAATGACAGATGCATGAATTTTATATACTAACTTATTGCCTTCAAAATGTTCAAGGGTAAAATTATTTCCACGCTTTGCTTTGGTATCAAAATTACTAACATAAATGTATTCGTTATCATTTATTTGTCGGTGAATATGTTGGGTTTCAACAACCTTGTTATTGCTTAAATACTTGTACGTAAACTCATTAAACCCTTTACTCGCAATAGGTGCCCAGTACATCCCCAGCATCAAAGCGAGACCTGCAACAAAAGTAGCTCCTATTAGATAGGGTCGTAAAAACCGTGAAAATGACACTCCGGAACTTAAAAAAGCAACAATTTCTGTATTGTTTGCCAGTTTTGAGGTAAACCAAATTACGGATAGAAATAAAAACAATGGAAACAAGAGGGTTGCAAAATAAATTGTAAAATCGAAATAATAAGAAGCGACCTCTTCAAAAGGAACTTCATTTTCTAGAATACGATCAATTTTTTCAGCAAGATTCACAGTAATCCCGATAGGAACAAACAGCAATAACATCATGAAAAATGTGAACAAATACCGTTTTAATATATACCAATCTAGAATTTTCATACGTCTATAAACGATTATCCATTTGTTTGACCATCATAGCTTTCCAAGTTCCAAAATCTCCTGCTATGATATGTTTTCGAGCCTCACGCGTAAGCCATAAATAAAAGCCTAAGTTATGAATTGTAGCGATTTGTTTTCCTAATAATTCGTTAACACTAAACAAATGTTTTAAATAAGCTTTTGAATACTCAGTATCTACGAATGTAATTCCCATGGGATCAATCGGCGAAAAATCGTCTTTCCATTTAAGGTTTTTAATATTTATGGAGCCATAGGCTGTAAATAACATTCCGTTTCTGGCATTACGTGTTGGCATCACACAATCAAACATATCAACACCCAAAGCGATGTTTTCTAAAATATTAATAGGTGTACCTACCCCCATTAAATAGCGTGGTTTATCTTCGGGTAAAATTTCACAAACAACATCAGTCATGGCGTACATTTCATCGGCAGGCTCTCCAACTGACAGTCCGCCAATGGCATTTCCTACGGCTCCAGAATTGGCGATATATTCTGCAGACTGACGTCTTAAATCTTTGTATGTACTTCCTTGAACAATTGGAAAAAATGCTTGATTAAAATCGTATTTGAGCGGTGTTTTTTCAAGGTGATTAATACAGCGGTCTAACCAACGGTGTGTCATGTGCATCGATCGTTTGGCGTAATTATAATCACATGGATAAGGAGTACATTCGTCAAAAGCCATGATAATATCTGCTCCAATACTGCGCTGAATTTCCATCACATTTTCTGGAGTAAATGTATGCATACTGCCATCAATATGACTTTTAAATTTAACCCCTTCTTCTTTGATTTTTCGATTGGCAGATAATGAATATACTTGATACCCTCCAGAATCGGTCAAAATATTACGATCCCAATTCATGAATTTATGAAGTCCTCCTGCTTTTTCTAACACATCTATTTGAGGACGTAGAAACAAATGATAGGTATTTGCTAAAATAACATCAGGATTGATATCATTTTTAAGTTCACGTTGATGCACCCCTTTCACAGTTCCCACTGTACCTACAGGCATAAAAATGGGGGTTTCAATCACTCCGTGATCGGTTGTGATGGTGGCTGCACGTGCCTTTGTATCCGTGTCTTTTTTTAGTAAATCAAATTTCAAACTCTTAAATTACAGGGTTAATGGTCATTTTTTTTCAGGATATAAAAGTAACTTTAATACCCTAAGTATAAAACTTCTGATGGCTATTATTTCTTCGGGCGTGGTTTGTAGTTTATTAAATAATCGCCTTTGGGCGCTCCTTCATCAAACGAGCTCCCTTTAAGTAAAATACGTGTTTGTTCGCGAGCATCTTGATTACTCCATCCTTCATACTCCATTCTATAAATTGCAGAAAATAATTGGGCGCGTCCTACTCCATGATAGCAATGAAGCAGCACAGGATAATTTGAAGGGTCGTCCATAATGTTAAGAAATTTATCCACCGTTTCTTGAGTAGGGACTTGATCTGTTCCTAAATTAAAATAGGTCACACCTTCAAGTCTTTCAACCGCCTCTTTTTCAGCAGTAAGTTCTTGTGGAATTTCAGGGTTGTTAACCTTGTCTGTAGTATGAGGAAATCGTAAATCGATGACACTGTTAATCTGATGATCCTGAATATAAGTCGCTATTTTTTCAGGGGGAATCACACCTGATTTATAAACCTTATTTTCTGAAATTTCTTTGAAATTATAATTAAGGTGTACATCATACACATATTTTGAAACTCCAATTACAATCACACTAAAAATAAAGAGACCTATTTTTTTCTTCATCACTATTAAATTTTTAATTATAAATTTCTATCAATAATTCTGTCAAAATAATCTTTTAGAAATGCTTTACATGCCAACTCAACAGAATCCATTTCTTTGGTACGGTTTGCTATTAAATTTTTTTCTAAGTTCAAATCATTTATATTATAAAAACCTATGGCTTTTACGCCGTCAAAGATACAAATTATATTCCCCTTACTGTATTGATAATTTTGACCGTTAAAATTCATCACATAAGGCGGCATTCTATTAGGACTGCTATTCACTAAACTACGACCCCAACTTCTAAATGGTTTGTTATATCCGACCATGTCTAAGATGGTAGGGTAAATATCAATTTGTTGCGCCAATTCGGTACTCACTCCTACATACGCTTGATTAGGGCTATAAATCAAAATAGGAACTGCATATCTGTTAATAGGGTTAGAATACTGCTCCGTGTAATAAATTTGATTGGTGTGATCGGCTGTAATGATAAAAATTGTGTTTTCAAACCAGGGTTCTTTTTTGGCAGCTTCAAAAAATTGTTTGAAAGCAAAATCGGTATATCCAACACATTGATGCATTGGCAGAGTTCCCTTTGGAAACACCCCTTCATATTCTTCAGGAACAATGTAAGGTTCGTGAGAAGTGACTGTGAAAATTGTCGAGAAAAAAGGAGTCGTTTTGGTATCTAAAACTTCTTTGGTGTACTGAAAAAATGGTTCATCCCAAATCCCCCACACCCCATCAAATAAGAGATCGTTATTGAATTCTGTTTTTCCATAATAATGATCAAATCCTAGAATGTTTGAAAACCCTAAAAACCCCATCGACCCATTGGGAGCACCGTGAAAAAATGAGGTGTCGTAGCCTTCGTTGTTTAATATCGAAACGATCGATTGCACATCTTGATTCGCAAATGGAGACGACGTAAAAGCATCTTTAAAAGAAGGAATTCCAGCCAATACTGAAGACATCCCATGAATTGATTTTCTTCCGTTTGCAAAGGCATTATTAAATATCAAACTTTTAGTTGCCAGCGAATCTAAGAATGGTGAATATCCGACATAATCCTTAATTTCTGTAGGATCATTAAATGCACTTATATATTCTCTGCTGTAACTTTCGGTAATAAAGACAACAATGTTTGGGGTGATTGGATTGGATTTTTTATAGGTTTTAATTGGTTGTGCTAAACTGTCAACTATGGGTTTAGGCAAATCAAAAGATACTTTTTTAAAGGTTATTTTGTTAAAGGTTCTAATAATTGCAAACGGCGTGTTTAACACAAAATCTGCATGTTGAATTTTAGAAGTATGTCTGTTAGCGTCTACTAAATTAATGGGACGTGTACTGTATTTAAAATCGCCTCGAATCCCTCCAACCATGAGAGTTGCCATAATAAGAAAGCATATTACTGATGAAATGATATAAGCAGGCAAACTCTTCCCATAGGGTTTTGTACTCACTTTTACCTTTTTATAAAGGAATATCCACAAAGCGGCAGACAGAAAAAACAATAGAAAAACATGCCAATAGCTGATAGCAAAACGTACAAACATTTGAGGAAGATTACTTTCATTTTCGATTACATCCCATTCAGAAACTGTGGTTCTACTAAAATTAAATTTGTAATAAATTAAGTCTACAAAATTGAGAGCCATCCCTATCAAGTTTGTAACGAAGTAAATGAAAAATAAAAATTTCTGATAGCCTTTCTGCGTATTTACTACAAGTGGAAGCATTGAAAACAAAACAAACAAACTATTTAAATAAAAAATAGCAGTCGTATCAAATGCAAGTCCGTGATAACTCAGTCTTACATACTCAAATATAGAGTCAATTTCTAAAAATGAATAATTATAAATAAAGAACAAAAAACGACTTATTGTATAAAAAAAATACACAAGTAAAAGTCTGTAAATCATTACTTTATACTCTTTAAGTCTAAGGGTTTTTAACATGGGATTAATTCAAAATTATGTGTAAAAGTAGAAAATAAATTACACTTTTAAACACTCGTTCTTTCTTTTTATAAATTGTTAGTTAAATTGTAAAAAATAGAAGATTAAATACTTTATCTCTTTAAAATTAAAATTATATTTGGAGATCGATTTTTTAACATCTAAAACCTAGTCAATGTCAAATAAAAATTTACATGATTTAACAACTCAAGTTCGTAGAGATATTTTACGAATGGTTCACAAAGTAAACTCCGGGCATCCAGGCGGTTCCTTAGGGTGTGCAGAATTTCTAGTTGCACTCTACACCAACATTATGCATCGCAAAGAAGGTTTTGACATGGATGGGATAGACGAGGATTTGTTTTTCTTATCAAATGGTCATATTTCTCCAGTTTTTTATAGTGTACTTGCACATTCTGGATATTTTCCAGTAGAAGAACTGAATACGTTTCGATTGTTAAATTCACGATTGCAAGGGCACCCAACAACACATGAAGGGCTTCCTGGCGTTCGAATTGCTTCTGGATCTTTAGGACAAGGGCTTTCGGTGGCGATTGGTGCGGCACAAACAAAAAAATTAAATAAAGATTCACGTTTGATCTACAGCCTTCACGGAGATGGCGAATTACAAGAAGGTCAAAACTGGGAAGCAATCATGTATGCTTCTGCAAAAAATGTTGACAATATAATTGCTACCATTGATTTAAACGGTAAACAAATTGACGGCGCTACGGACGATGTTCTTCCAATGGGAAGTATCAAAGGAAAGTTTGAAGCTTTTGATTGGACAGTTATTGAAATTGAAAATGGAAATGATATTGAAGCAATCCTTGAAGGTATGACTACAGCGAAAGCAGCTACTGGCAAAGGAAAACCGGTTTGTGTTCTCTTAAAAACCATGATGGGTAATGGAGTTGATTTCATGATGCACACCCATGCTTGGCAC
This sequence comes from Flavobacteriaceae bacterium, assembly GCA_018608765.1. Taxonomy (GTDB): domain Bacteria; phylum Bacteroidota; class Bacteroidia; order Flavobacteriales; family Flavobacteriaceae; genus Hel1-33-131. The sequence continues at coordinate 87,626 of JABAYY010000058.1, read as the reverse complement.
GGAAAAGCACCCAATGACGCACAGTTAGAAAGTGCTTTAAATCAGAACCCAGAAACTTTAGGAGATTATTAATTTCAAAACCAACAGATAATGAAAACTTACACATACACAGAAAAAAAAGATACGAGAAGTGGTTTTGGAGCAGGTCTTACAGAACTCGGAAGAACCAATCCAAATGTCGTAGCACTTTGTGCAGATTTGATTGGGTCTTTAAAAATGAATCAATTTATTGAAGAAAACCCAGAACGTTTTTTCCAAATTGGAATTGCCGAAGCAAACATGATGTCTATTGCCGCTGGCTTGACTATTGGAGGTAAAATTCCTTTTACAGGAACCTTTGCTAACTTTTCTACCGGTCGTGTTTACGATCAAATTAGACAATCGATTGCATACTCAGATAAGAATGTAAAAATCTGTGCTTCTCACGCAGGATTAACCTTGGGAGAAGATGGTGCTACCCACCAAATTTTAGAAGATATTGGATTGATGAAAATGCTCCCTGGAATGGTGGTTATTAATACGTGTGACTACAATCAAACCAAAGCAGCCACGATCGCTATTGCGAATTATGAAGGTCCTGTATATTTACGATTTGGAAGACCTGCAGTGCCTGTTTTCACCCCTGCAGACCAAGTGTTTGAAATTGGGAAAGCCATTCAACTTCAAGAAGGTTCGGATGTCACGATTGTTGCGACAGGTCATCTCGTTTGGGAAGCGCTTGAAGCGGCAAAAGTATTGCATGAACAAGGAATTTCTGCGGAAGTTATCAATATTCACACCATCAAACCCTTGGATGATAAAGCGATCCTTGATTCTGTGGCCAAAACAGGCTGTATTGTAACTGCTGAAGAACACAACCACCTTGGAGGTTTGGGAGAAAGTGTGGCGAGAGTCTTAGCACTTCACCACCCAACACCACAAGAATTTGTAGCAACTAATGATACGTTTGGAGAATCAGGAACTCCTGCTCAATTGATGGAAAAATACGGTCTTAATAGTGACAGCATTGTTGAGAAAGCATTGAAGGTTATAAAGAGAAAATAACAAAAATCACTAGAGTGTATAAACCAAAAAAGAGTCGCAATTGCGACTCTTTTTTTATACTTTAAATAGTTTTATTTAATTTACTCTATCAGACTCTGTTTCATCTAAATAATTAGGAATTCCATTTCCGTTATCATCTAATAATGTAACACGATTTGCTGTGAAATCATTTCGGTCTGCATTGTATTTGATTGGAGATAATAACTGATTTGATTCCAATACCAGCGCATCTAAATCTGCTTGAAGAGCTGCTCTAGTGTCCGCTGAATAACCTTCTACAAGAACTTCATCAGAAGTAGCCGTTCCATCGCCATCATCATCAACATCTATAAAATCAACGATTAAATCTTCGTCTGTATCTTTACTGTATAAATCGAAATCAGCTTCTATAACTTCCAAATAAGATGGAACATTATCAAAATCGTGATCCATGGTTTCTGATTGCATCAATTCAAACTTAAAAACTAAATTAGAATACGAAGGAATTGAACCTGAATAGGTAGCATAATACCCCAATCCTGAAGGTAAAAACATAACACCCATTCCATACCCGTCGTAGGAGATAGTACCATCTGTGTTGGACGTGTAAGTACTCGCTACATTAAAATCTGGCATGACGCGACTCCAACCGGGAATCACACTCGTTAAATCAAAATTCACAGGAGTTGAACTTCTGTCAAAATTAGTCCCATCCATAAGTAAACCTGAATAGTTGACACGTACTTTGTCACAAAATCGAGGAGAGGCAGAACCACCACCTTGATTGATTCTTAAGATATAATATTGATATTCAACCTCTAAAAAAGTGGTTGTTTTAGTTTCAACAGCTGACATTAAAAGGGTGGCATCACTAGGCAATGTATCACCTTCAAGTAACTCTGTAATCACTACATCCGCTACGGTAGGGTTTGCCAATGCATTTACCTCAGTTGAGTTATAGTAATGTGTATTCAAGTAAACCACTAGTGTATCATTATCTACAACTTGCTGCTCTGTACGGTCATTTTCGGGCACAGATACTATAGATTCTTCATCATCGGGACTGCAAGAGATTACTGAAATAATCAGCGCACAAATGAAGAGTATGTTATATTTATAGTTCATATGTTTATATTTAGTTCCGCAAGATACAATATTATACTATTTTTGTGTAGAAGATTAACGTTGTTTTAAACATTTTATGAGAATCGATAAATATTTATGGTGTGTCCGGTATTTCAAAACCCGTAACATCGCCTCAACGGCTTGTAAAAAAGGGCATATCAGAGTAAATGATGCCATAGTAAAGCCTAGCCGAGATGTCTATCCTATGGACAAAATAGTGGTGCGCTTGAATCAAGTGAACTATCAATTGACTGTTTTGGACATTCCCCCAAGTCGTGTAGGAGCTAAACTGGTAGATATATACAGAACAGATACCACGCCTAAATCTGAATTTGAAGCACAAGAGCTATTAAAATATTCGAAAGATTACTACCGTCAAAAAGGCGAAGGCCGTCCAACGAAAAAAGACCGTCGAGAAATTGACGGGTATTTAGAAGGAGAAGAAAATAAGGATTAAACTTATAAAGAATAAAAACTTTTTATCTTTGAACAAACGAACACTATGGATTTAACAGAAAATTGCATTTTAAATCACGATGAAATAAATCATAAAGTAAAACGAATTGCGTATCAGATTTATGAATCAAATGTTGAAGAACAAGAAATCATACTCGCTGGCATTGAATCAAATGGTTATTTGTTTGCTGAAAAATTAAGAGCTGCCATGGTTGAAATCTGTGATATCAATCCTATTCTTTGTAAAGTATCTATAGATAAGAAAAACCCCACAAACCCAATCACGACCTCACTCACAAAAGATGCGTACACAAATAAATCTTTGGTCTTGGTGGATGATGTATTAAACTCAGGCACTACTTTAATATATGGAGTGAAGCATTTTTTGGATGTTCCTTTAAAACAATTTAAAACAGCGGTACTTGTCAATCGAAACCACAAAAAATACCCTGTCAAAGCAGATTTTAAGGGCCTATCATTATCAACTTCAATACATGAACATATTTCAGTAATCTTTACAGGAAAAAAAACAAAAGTAATTTTAGAATAATTTAGACTGAATTGTAGCTACAGTTTCGGCAACATTCAGGGTATCTGTTTGGATTCCTATTTCGGCTTGATTGTAATAGAACGCGCGTTCAAACAAATGTTTGGCAATAAACTCAGGAATATTTTCATTTGATAAATTGGCTATCAAAGGGCGTTTCGCCTTTTCATGAATCAGGCGTTCTGAAAGATTTTTTATAGAAAGATTTAAAGAAACAGTCTTAACATTGGAGTGATTTACCAAAAATTGCATGGTGTCTGAATAGCAAGGAGTGCCACCTCCCAATGCCAAAACTAAGGAATCGGAATGTTCACACAATTGTTTAACGGCTTCAGACTCTATTTTTCTAAAAAATATTTCGCCTTTAGAATTAAAAATTTCAGAAATTGATGCCTGTTGTTTTTGTTCAATGTAATCGTCTAAATCTATAAAATTAAAACCTAGATTTTCTGCAAGTATCTGTCCCACAGTGGACTTACCACACCCCATATATCCTAGCAAAACAACGATCATACTTATATCAAAATTTGATTATACCCTCTCTTTAATTAGCTAGAACAAAAAAACGAAAAATATTCTGAAAAAGCATTGTATAATTAATTAAACCCTTTATATTTGCAGCCGCATTGAGAGGAAATAAAAGACCTGGTAGCTCAGTTGGTAGAGCATCTCCCTTTTAAGGAGAGGGTCCTGGGTTCGAGCCCCAGCCAGGTCACTAAAAAAAGTTAAGTTTATTCTTAACTTTTTTTATACCTTTAACATTCATAATGCGCACGTGGCGGAATTGGTAGACGCGCTAGCTTGAGGGGCTAGTGGGAATTATTCCCGTGGAAGTTCGAGTCTTCTCGTGCGCACTTTTTTATTATTTAAGTTCAACATTTTGTTTTTAATATTATTTTGGCTAAATTAGTTAACCCAAATCTTATTAAAACATGAACACTATTAAAACCTCCTTTAGTATAAAGGACTTAGAAAATCTATCTGGAATCAAAGCCCATACAATTCGCATATGGGAAAAACGTTACAATCTTCTAGTACCAGAACGCACTGACACCAACATTAGAACTTACAATTTAAGAAGCTTACAAAAGCTTATGAACATTAGTTTCTTAAACAGTAATGGCTATAAAGTCTCAAGAATTGCAGCACTCAACGAATTTCAAATTGCCAAAAAGGTAAAAGAGATTTCATACCTAGGAAATACAGAAACACATGCATTTAATGCTTTTAAACTGGCGATGCTAAATTTTGATCAATTGCTTTTTTACAATACCTATAACCGTTTGTTAGAGGAAAAAAGCTTTAGAGAAGTTTTCTATGATCTTTTTATTCCTATCATACAAGACATTGGTTTGCTATGGCAAACACTAACTATCACACCTTCACATGAACACTTCTTATCTGTACATATTCGACAAAAGGTATTGATTCATATTGAACGAATTCAAAGTGCAAATCCCAAACCAAATACCAAGACATTTGTATTGTTTTTACCGCATAACGAAATTCACGATATTGGATTATTATTTATAAACTATGAGCTTCTTAGCCGCGGATATCATACAATATATCTTGGAGAAAGTGTTCCAATTGAAGATCTTAACCTTCTAAATAATCTTCACGAAGACATTACATTCGTAACATATTTTACAATTAAACCAGATCCATCAGAAGTAGAAAACTACCTAAAAAAACTCTATGGTGAAGTAATTAAAAATACCAATAATTCGGTGCGGTTAATTGGAACACGTTTTATAGACTCTAAACCTAAAAAACTCCCAAAACAAATGAAACTCTATGATTCTATAAAAAAATTAGTTAAAGATTTGTAAAAAATCGTTAGACACATACTAACTGTATAGGCTTTTTCTTATTTTTAAGCTCTAAATGAAAAAGACAATACAAATTATAGGTTCAGGGTTCTCATCCTTATCTGCAGCCTGCTATTTAGCACAAGCGGGACACACGGTGTCTCTCTACGAAAAAAACAGTACCGTAGGCGGTCGTGCACGCCAATTAAAAAAAGAAGGATTTACTTTTGACATTGGCCCATCATGGTATTGGATGCCGGATGTTTTTGATCGCTTTTTTTCGGATTTTGGTAAAAAAACATCTGACTACTATCACATTGACAAACTAGACCCCGCTTATAAAATATTTTTTGATGATGAAATCATTACGATCGGAGATTCCATGGATAAAATTTGTGCGGAATTTGAACGCATTGAAAAAGGAAGTGGCAAAAAACTGAAAAAATTTATTGATAAAGCTCAAAGTAATTACGGCATTGCAGTTAACAAAATATTATACAATGCACCTGGAATTTCACCATTAGAATTAGTCACAAAAGACACTGTGAAGCGCCTGGATCAGTTTTTTAAAACTATCAGTCAAGAAGTTCGAAAAAACTTTAGCAATCCAAAATTAATTTCAACACTTGAATTCCCCTCCCTGTTTTTAGGAGCTAAACCAAGTAAAACTCCGTCTTTTTTCAGTTTTATGAATTATGCCGACTTTGGTTTAGGTACGTGGCACCCAAGAGGTGGCATGTATGAAATTATCAAAGGAATGGAAGCTTTGGCCGTAGAATTAGGTGTACAAATACACACCAATCACCCAGTGGAAAAAATTGTAGTTGAAAAGGGTACTGTGAGTGGAATCGTCACTAAAAATGTGTTTATAGAATCCGACATTGTGTTGAGTGGCGCCGATTACCACCATTCTGAAACCTTATTAGACTCTAAATACAGACAACATTCGGAAGCGTATTGGAATAAAAAAGTATTTGCACCCTCGTCCTTATTGTTTTATATTGGATTGGACAAAAAACTTAACAACACCGAACATCACAACCTGTTTTTTGATGCTGACTTTGAGAAACATGCCGAAGAGATCTATGACGAACCAAAATGGCCAAGCCATCCGTTATTTTATGCCAATGTCCCTTCCAAAACAGATCCCTCAATGGCACCAAAAGGATGTGAAGCATTGTTTATTTTGATGCCAATCGCTCCAAATATTGAGGACACTCCTGAACTAAGAAATCACTATCTTGAAAAGATAATTGAAAGATTTGAAGAAAAAACAAAGCAATCAATTCAAAATAATATTATATTTAAAGAATCCTTTTGTGTCGAAGACTTTAAATCGGAATACAATTCGTACAAAGGAAATGCCTATGGAATGGCAATGACATTATTACAAACGGCGTTTTTAAGGCCTAAATTAAAAAGTAATAAAGTCAGCAACTTATATTTTACAGGACAATTAACTGTCCCTGGACCAGGAGTGCCCCCTTCTCTAATCTCCGGAAAACTGACCTCAGAACTTATTCAAAAGATACTGAACAAATGTTAAGCAGATTAGTTTAAAAATTTAAAATTTAAGTTTATGAAGTCCATATTTGATGCTGTATCAAAAGACTGTAGTCGAATTATTACACAAACCTATAGCACCTCGTTTTCGATGGCTACAAAAATGCTGGCTAATTCCATTCGTCAGGATATTTACAATATCTACGGTTTTGTGCGCTTGGCAGATGAAATTGTAGATTCCTTTCATGACTATGACAAAGAAGCACTGTTCATACAATTTGAAGCGGATTTAGAATCGGCACTTAATAATAAAATTAGCCTAAACCCTATTTTGAATTCCTTTCAACAGACTTACCACACGTATTCGATTGACAAGGATATGGTGGATGCTTTTATGAATTCAATGCGTCAAGATTTATATAAGACCGTCTATCACACAGATGAAGAATATAAAAACTATATTTATGGCTCGGCTGATGTTGTAGGACTGATGTGCTTAAAAGTATTTGTAAATGGAAATCATGAAAAATACGAGGCGCTTAAAGAGACCGCTATGGCTCTGGGGTCCGCATTTCAAAAAGTTAATTTCCTAAGAGATTTAAAAGCCGATCACGACGAATTAAATCGTACGTATTTTCCTAATACGGATCTGAATAATTTAGATGAAGTCTCTAAAAAAGCAATTATTGACGATATTGAAAATGATTTTGCCGAAGGACTAAAAGGAATTAAACAACTTCCTTTGGAAGCTAAGTTTGGCGTTTTCATGGCGTACCGTTATTACAATCAACTGCTAGTAAAACTAAAAACAACTCCTGCACTCGAAATTAAAAGTACTCGAATTAGAGTTCCTGATTATAAAAAAGTAGAGCTACTTACCCGTAGCTATGTTAAATACCAACTCAATTTATTATAACCCATATTATGAACACATTTTTTTGGATACTCGTTTTTTTAGGCACTTTTACGACCATGGAATTTATGGCCTGGTTTACACATAAATATGTGATGCATGGTTTTTTATGGAACTTACATAGAGATCACCACCACAAAGACCATAAAAGCTGGTTTGAACGCAATGATGCCTTTTTTATATTCTATGCAGTCGTCAGCATGACCTGCTTTTACTTTTGGAGTTACGAAGGGTTTTGGGCTGGACTTCCGATAGGCTTAGGAATTATGGCCTATGGCGCTACTTACTTTGTTGTGCATGATATATTTATTCATCAGCGGTTTAAATATTTTAGAAACGCTAATAATTGGTATGCAAAAGGCTTGAGACGAGCACACAAAATCCATCATAAACATCTGGGAAAAGACGAAGGCGAATGTTATGGAATGTTATTTGTTCCGTTCAAATATTTTAAACGATAGTTCATGAACACACTCTATCTTTTATTGAACTTAGGGTCTGTTTCGGTACCATTTTTATATAGTTTTCACCCAAGAATACAGCTACACAAACGATTTTTATGGATCTTTATTTCGATCCTATTAACAATGGTAATTTTTATTCCGTGGGATGTAATCTTTACAATGAATGAAATCTGGGGATTTAATGACACTTACTTTTTAGGAATCAAATTTTTAAGCCTTCCTATTGAAGAATGGTTGTTTTTTATTTGCATTCCCTTTGCTTGTGTGTTTACGCATTATGCACTCCTCCTCTATTTTCCGAATTTAAAAGTCAATGAAGTCGCCACAAAAAAGATTAGTGTAGTTCTTGTACTTCTATTATTTGTTCTCGCTGTTATTAATTATGACAAATGGTACACGGTGATTAATTTTAGTTTGGCAATTCCACTCACTTTGCTCGTTTATAAATACAATAGCAAATTACTTCAACATTTTCTCCTGACGTTTTTAGTGATGCTGATTCCATTTTTTATTGTGAATGGTATCTTAACAGGGAGCTTTATTGAAAATCAAGTGGTGTGGTATAACAATGCCGAAAATTTAGGCATCCGTATGGGCACCATCCCTGTTGAGGATAGTATTTATGCCTATACCATGATTCTTTGTAATTTATTTCTGACAGAGCTTTTTGTAAAGAAATTTCACAAAACAAATGAAGCTTAACTTTAAACTGATTCTCATTGGAGTTTCTGGTCTTTTGATTCTAGGGATTGCACTAATCTTTGGTCTCAAAACTCTTGTTGTTTCTATAGCCAATCAAAGGACCTGCGAATGGGCAAATATTGATAACATAGAATTAAATGCGAAAATCAATATTCCTTCAATCATTGATTCAAACTGTAAGTATTCAGAAGCAGTAAACACCAAAAAGGCCTATTTTGAATTTAATCTAACGGACTTTGACACGGATGGTTATATTGAAATCAATAAACTGAAAAGGCTAAAATCAAAACACATAGGCGTTGGCTTACTAAATTTCAATACAGATTCTCTGAAATTTGACATGCTTTATTATAAATCAAGAAAGGGCAAAAAATCAAATTCTTATGTATTGTTTGATAAAAACAAAGGACAACTTTGGGTGTCTATTCAGTATCTTGATTAATAAACATAATGTTTTTTAATGTGTTTTAGTAGAAGATGAACAAAGTTAGTCAATACTTCGACTGTGTTCAGTGTGACATATCGTCTTCAAATTGACTTTTGTCTTACTTCTTTTTTCTATTTTATATTTTCACATCGACAGATTGCAAAAAAAATCGAGACCCTAATTATAATAAAAGTGGTCTCGATTTAATTTTTATCGAAAGTTATAAAAGAACTTTTCGGAATACTACGGTAAATTAATACTGTACTTAGGCATTTTGTTTTTTAATCAAGTTCAATGCAGAACCTTCGTTATACCATTCTATTTGAGAATCGTTATAGGTATGGTTTGCAATGATCGTGTCCTTAGAACCATCTGCGTGAACCGCTTCAATGGTTAAAGGTTTTCCTGGTGTAAATGCATTCAAGTCCACAAAATTAAAAGTATCATCTTCTTGAATTAAATCATAATCTGATTCCGTTGCAAAAGTCAATCCTAACATTCCTTGTTTTTTAAGGTTGGTTTCATGGATACGTGCAAATGATTTTACAATCACTGCAGCCACTCCAAGATGTCGTGGCTCCATCGCGGCGTGTTCTCTTGATGAGCCTTCGCCGTAATTATGATCACCAACAACAATTGTTTTTATATTTGCTGCTTTATACGCTCTTGCCGTTAAAGGGACTGCATCATAATCGCCATCCAACTGATTTTTTACAAAATTAGTTTTCATATTAAACGCATTCACAGCACCAATCAAACAGTTGTTTGAGATGTTATCTAAATGTCCTCTAAAACGCAACCAAGGTCCCGCCATAGAAATATGGTCAGTCGTACATTTTCCGTGGGCTTTAATTAATAGTTTCGCACCATCAATTGTATTCCCAATTGGCTCAAAAGGAGTTAAAAGCTCTAAACGTTCAGAGTCAGAAGCAACTGTCACTTCTACGTGGCTACCATCTTCTTCAGGAGCTAAATACCCCGCATCTTCCACTGCAAATCCTTCTTCTGGTAATTCATGTCCTGTTGGTTCATCCAACATAACTTTTTCACCATCTTTATTTATAAGTGAATCCGTTAAAGGATTAAAATCTAAACGTCCCGAAATCGCAATCGCAGCGACCATTTCTGGAGAGGCTACAAAGGCATGGGTGTTTGGATTACCATCCGCACGTTTGGCAAAGTTTCTGTTAAAGGAGTGTACTATACTGTTTTTAGGTGCGTTTTTAGGGTCTTCATAACGTGCCCATTGACCGATACATGGTCCACAGGCATTGGTGAATATCTTAGCATCTAAGTTTTCAAATACTTCTAAAATCCCATCACGGGCTGCTGTAAAACGGACTTGTTCTGATCCAGGATTGATTCCAAATTCTGCTTTGGTTACCAAACCTTTATCGAGTGCTTGTTGCGCTATAGAAGCGGCACGCGATAAATCTTCATAAGATGAATTGGTACAAGATCCTATCAAGCCCCACTCTACTTTTAAAGGCCAGTCATTTGCTTTTGCTTTGTCTGTCATCGTTCCTACTTCCGTCGCTAAATCTGGCGTAAAAGGACCATTGATATGTGGCATTAATGTAGATAAATCAATCTCTATTAATTCATCAAAATAGTCTTCTGGAGACGCATATACTTCTGGATCTGCTGTCAACGAGTCTTTCACTCCATTGGCGGCATCTGCAACATCATTTCGATCTGTAGAACGTAAGTAACGCTCCATAGATTCATCATATCCAAACGTGGAAGTTGTAGCACCAATTTCGGCACCCATATTACAGATTGTTCCTTTTCCAGTACATGACATAGACGTTGCACCAGGACCAAAATATTCTACAATCGCTCCAGTACCTCCCTTAGCGGTAAGGATTCCTGCAACTTTAAGGATGACATCTTTTGGCGCTGTCCACCCTGAAAGGTTTCCAGTTAATTTAACACCAATTAGTTTAGGGAATTTAAGCTCCCAAGCCATCCCAGCCATGACATCTACAGCATCAGCTCCACCAACGCCAATAGCGATCATTCCCAATCCGCCCGCATTTACGGTATGTGAATCTGTTCCAATCATCATTCCTCCAGGGAATGCATAGTTTTCTAACACGACTTGGTGAATAATTCCAGCACCAGGCTTCCAAAATCCGATACCATATTTATTTGATACTGATTCTAAGAAATTAAATACTTCATTACTATTATTTAATGCAAATTGTAAATCTTTAGTGGCTCCAACTTTGGCTTGAATCAAGTGATCACAATGCACCGTTGTAGGCACTGCTACTTGTTTTTTTCCAGCTTGCATAAACTGCAATAATGCCATTTGTGCTGTCGCATCTTGACACGCAATTCTATCAGGCGCAAAGTCAACATAATCTTTTCCGCGCTCATATGCTTTTGCAGCATTGTCATCCCAAAGGTGACTGTAAAGAATTTTTTCTGATAGTGTAAGTGGACGCCCAACGAGTTGACGTGCTTTTTCAATACGTCCCGGCATTTGTCGGTACACTTCTTTAATAACATTTATATCGAAAGCCATAATCTGAATAATTTTATTTCGTAATAATCGTTCGTAAAAGTACGAATTAAATAAAATTATATTCAATTAAAAAGTGAATAAGACGTGTTTATATCTAGAATTTAATTAAACGTAAACTTCTCTTTTAAAAAATAAATTATTGTTAATATTAAAGGGCTAAATCAATCAAAAAATTGATAAATACAATATTAAAATAAACTTTCAATAATAGACTCTATTGAAATACCATCGGCTTCAGCCTTATAATTCTTGATGATTCTGTGGCGAAGAATACTAATTGCAACGGCCTGAACGTCTTCAATGTCTGGAGAAAGTTTTCCATTAATCACCGCATAAGTTTTAGCGGCTAAAATTAGATTTTGTGAGGCTCTTGGCCCTGCGCCCCAATCCACATATTGTTTAATTATTGGAATCGTATCCGAGGAATCTGGACGGGTTTTCCCAACCATTTTTACCGCATATTCAATAACGTTATCAGCCACAGGAATTTTGCGAATGAGAGCTTGAAACTCTAAAATTTCGGTCGCAGAAAAAACTACCTCAACATCTGATTGTGTACTTGCTGTTGTCAACTTTACAACTTGTACTTCTTCTTCAAAACTTGGATATGTTAAGTTGATTGAAAACATAAAACGATCCAACTGAGCTTCTGGCAACGGGTAGGTGCCTTCTTGTTCAATTGGGTTTTGGGTAGCCAATACAAAGTATGGCGCATCCAATTTATAATGATGTCCCGCAATGGTTACCGATCGTTCTTGCATGGCTTCTAAAAGGGCCGCTTGTGTTTTTGGTGGAGTTCGATTGATTTCATCGGCTAATATAATGTTTGAAAATATCGGACCTTTTATGAATTTGAATTGACGATCGTTGTCTAAAATCTCACTCCCTAAAATATCGCTAGGCATAAGGTCTGGAGTAAATTGAATTCGTTTAAAATCCAATCCTAGTGCTTTGGCAATTGTATTGACCATTAAGGTCTTTGCGAGTCCAGGAACCCCAACCAACAACGAGTGACCACCAGAAAATATGGAGATTAGAATTTGTTCGATGACGGCATCTTGACCTACAATGATTTTAGAGATTTCCTGTTTTAGAGTCTCATACTTCTGGAGGTGTTGTTTTAATGACGCAACATCTGACATGACTTAGTTGATTTTAAACCAGTTACTATTAAAATCACAGCTACGCAGCTCACCATTAATTTTAATATAAGTATCCATGATTTTTTCTTCTTGCCACTTCTCTATCGCGTTCAATTGTTTTTCTTGAAGTGCAAGTGCTTTAATTTTTAAGTAATCCTGAGCAAAGTTAGCTTCATGCTCATCGACACGTGCAGTCACTGTTAAAATCTTAAACTTTATTGGATGCACTCGGTCTTGATCCTTAAGAACTGGACTTACCTCATTGTCTTTTAGATTCTGGATTTGAGAATACAATTCAGGATCCATTTTAGTGAGTTCAAAATTATAATCTTGTGTTTCAGGATTTCGAAGTTGCCCTCCGTCAAATTTAGTTTCCTCTTCATCACTAGCTTCTCTAGCAGCATCTGCAAATGTGATTTCGCCATCGACAATACTTTGTCTTACTTTTTCGAGTTTTTCTTTTGCTTCTTTGATGGCTGTTGGAGTTACTTTTGGAATAAGTAGTATGTGTCTGACATCAAATTCTTGCCCTCTAATTTTTTCCAGTTGAATGATGTGATAGCCAAAATCTGTTTTGAAGGGTTTGGATACTTCACCTTCTTGTAAAGAAAATGCGACTTCTCTAAATTCTTTAACCATTACAGGACGTTTCCTGTTGAGGGTAAATTTTCCACCGGTACGTTTCGACCCAGGGTCTTGAGTGTACAATACGGCTTTAGTGGTGAAACTAGCTCCGTTGTCCAGAACATCGGCTCTAAATTCATTCAAACGTTTGATGACTTTATCAATTTCTTCTTGTGTTGTTTCTGGAACAACAACAATTTGAGCAACTCGCATTTCAGTACCAAACTGCGGACGTTCATCTTCGGCGATTTTATTAAAAAACTGACGGACTTCGTCTGGAGTGACTTCAATTTCTTCAACAATAGTTTGTTGCATCATAGATGCCATTTTACCATTTTTGTTCAGTTCAAACATTTCATCTCTAAGTTCTTTTTCAGATGATTTTTTATAGTAAGCAATTAATTTTTCCATAGAACCAATCTGCTCTGCAAATCCTTCTAATTGTTGGTCTACATAAGATCTTACTTCAGCGTCATTTACTTCAATACTATCTTGAATAGCATGATGAATATAGAGTTTATCTTCTAAAAGTTTCCCGAAAAGCTGACAACGAGTAATGTCTTCGGTGGAGATACCACCAGCTTCTAGTTGTGTAAATTGTTTGTCTATATCTGAATCTAAGATCACAAAGTCACCAATGACAGCAGCAACACCATCGAGCTTGACACGTTGAACTGTATCAATAACGGTTTCTTTTGGTGCTTCGACCTCAACAGTTTCTTCAATTATTTCTTGTGAAAAAGAAGAAAGGGTTGTGAATAAACAAAACCCTAGTACGTAATACTTAGTTATAAATTTCAAATTTTTTGTTTTTAATTGCATCATTAACTATGTCACTTTTTAGTTGTTTGATGAGTTTTAACTTTCGATTATTAATGATAATTTGCCTTAAGGTCGGCAACACATATTCAATAGGTGCTTGGTTCCCTCGTTCTAAAACTTCATTAATCTGCATCAAATATAACCCTAAAGAATCTTTGAGCTGTATAAAATTTGGTTTTTTTAACAGTACTTTATTAAAACCTAATTGTAATGGATTAATTTTAGAAATAGCTTGTTCGGATTTTATCCAAACTGAATCTTTTAGATAAAATGAGTTGAATTGAATGGATATTGAATCCAACCGCGTTTGGTCCTCTGCATTAAAACGCTTAAAACGTTTTTCAACTTCTTCTAAATTAGAGAGCTTTGAGTTGACATTCACATATCTCATTTTTAAAAGATCTTCTTTTAAAACAAACAACTGTTTATTACTTGAATACACATCTTCTAATTCTTGATTTGTAATGGAAGTATCTAAGTTCTTATTGACCAAAGCTTCCACATAAGCGGAGGTATAAAGGTCACTTTTATACTGCTGAACGAGTTGTTCAAACTCGGTTTGTGTTTGATTTGTAAGATTAAGATTAGCGCCGTCAATAAGGAGCTGAGTGGTGGCCCAATTATTAATAATATTTTGAACATAAATAATACTATCCGCTTCTGTTTGATCTTTTACAAAACTAAAGTCGATATCTGATTCAAACAAAAAAGCGTCATTGACTCTTGCTAAAGGGTTTGCTTCTGTAGAAGTGGACCTTAAATTACAGGCCGCCAATATCAAAAAAGAAAAAACTAAGAGTCTATTGAAGTAAGTCAAAATTAGTTAGAAATTAATGCGTTAACCTTTGCAAGTACGTCTTGATTGATATCCACCTTAAATTTGGTGCGTAATTCTTTTATCCACTCTGACTCTAATGCAATTTGATAATCAGCAACTAATTGCCCTTTAGCTTCTTCAAAAGTTTTTGGCGTTGTTGGCTTCAAAGCCTTTACATTCACTACATAGTAGTTTGCATTTTCTTTAATCACTTTAGAAATCCCTGTTTCAAACTTGATGCCTTTAGGCAAAGCCGAATGTTCTAATTCTAATTCGCCACTTGAAAAGATAACGTTTTGCTGCTCTTTATTAAGGGTTTCATCTATGATTTGATTGGACTGATTTTTAGCCCAATACTTTCGAACCTTTTTGATGTACTTAGCATCAGTTGAGCGTGCTACAGAACCCTCTATTCTATCAGGCCATACATAGTTTTGCTTATTAGTATTATAGAATTCTTGTAATCCTATGGAATCGTTTTTAGCACCTTCCCAAATTTTATCTTGCATCAACTCAAATAACAATAAACCTTCTCTGTATTCATTTAGAATATTTGCAAACTCATCATTTTCGTTTTCTAGGTTTTCTTCTTTGTATCGAAATACGGATTGCTCCAAAAAGGCTGCATATTGTTTTTTTACAACTGCTGCCGTTGACCATTCTTTCTTAACGGATCTTTGATTTTTATTCAGGTACTGCAAAAAGTCTTGAAATGTGAATCTTTGATCTTTAACACTCAATAATGGTTGATTGTTATCAAAATTTCTCGGGAACTCCCAAGCATTATTATACACATTGTACGTAAGGTTTGATTCGAATTTAGAAAGCCTTGTGTTTGGGTTTTCTATCTGATATTCAACTAATAATTGATCTAACATTTTTGCTTTTACGAGTTGAGAACGCGAATCTTTCCCAACTTTATTTTTTAGTTCTGGCTGTAACTTTTCGAATAGTTGTACTGGTTTTTTATTGATGTATTTTAATATATGCCATCCAAATTGTGTTTGAATTGGTTTGGATATTGGATTGGAAGGACTGAGTTCAAAAGCGGTGGTTTCAAAAATTTCAGAATTTATCTGACCTGATTTAAATGGTTTGAGTTCGCCAGCACGCATTGAGCTGCTTTTATCATCTGAAAATTGTTTTGCAAGTTCTCCAAACTCTTCTCCCTGAAGTATCAAACGGTATAACTCTTGAATACGATCTTTAGCAACAAGACTGCTGTCTTTTTGTGTGTTTGCTATCATGATGTGAGCCACAGTCACTTGACCTCTTGATTTTCGTTTCTCTAAAACTTTTACCACATGAAACCCAAATCTAGTTCGGAACGGTTGCGAAACAGCTCCTACTTCAGTTTCGTAAGCTGCCGATTCAAAATTATAAACCATTTTAAAAGCAGAAAAATATCCTAAATCTTCTACAAAAATAGATTTACCATTGTGGAGATCTTTTTTTATAGACTCAAAATCTTCATTTATAAAACGTTCTCTATAGGCTTCAATTTTAGAAAACGCAGCTAAGGTATCTGTTTCAACCTCGTCCAACAAGACTAAGATATGTTGCGCTTTCACTTCATTTTCTGTTCGCTCATAAGCTTCACGAACTAAATCATCTGTCACATTTTTATCCGTCAAATAAGATTGAGTTAATTGATTTTTATAGGATTTGAATTCATTCAAATACGCAGGATCTTTATCGTATCGTAGTGCTTTTGCTTCTGTTAATTTTAATTTATAATTCACAAACAACTCTAAATAAGAATCGACTTCTTTTTGGGAGTCATCTTGAACTAAGTTCAAGTTTTTATTGTAAACCCTCACAAATTCATTTGCAGAAACGGGTTCACCTGAAATCGTAAGTAGGACGTCTGTATCTGTTATTTGAGCATTTGATATGAAAAATGAAAAGCAGGCGGTACTAAGAAATAGGAACGTTTTATTCATGTTATTAATTTTTATGAAAATCAAAAATACTAATTATAAGGGAGAATACAAATGTAAATTCCTTGTGCAATAAAAAAATCAGAACCTAAAACTACTATCTTGAATAGTTAGGTGCTTCTTTTGTAATCATGACATTGTGAGGATGGCTTTCGCTAATTCCTGAGGAGGTGATTTTCACAAATCGACCGGTTTCTTTAAGCGTTTGAATATCTTTTGCACCACAATATCCCATACCTGCTCTAATACCTCCAATAAATTGATGAATACTTTCATACAAATCCCCTTTATAAGGCACACGACCTACGATACCTTCAGGAACTAGTTTTTTGATATCGTCTTCAACATCTTGAAAATAACGGTCTTTACTCCCTTCTTTCATGGCTTCAACAGACCCCATTCCTCGATATGACTTGAATTTCCGACCTTCATAGATGATGGTTTCTCCGGGCGATTCTTTGGTACCTGCTAAAAGTGACCCAAGCATTACACAGTCGGCGCCTGCTGCAATGGCTTTTGGAATATCTCCAGTATAGCGAATACCTCCATCTGCGATTACAGGGACTCCCGTCCCTTTAAGTGCAGCTGCAACTTCAAGTACAGCTGAAAATTGTGGAAACCCAACGCCTGCAACAACACGTGTTGTACATATAGATCCTGGGCCTATTCCAACTTTAACAGCATCGGCACCTGCATCTACTAAATACTTAGCTGCTTCCGCCGTAGCTATATTTCCAACTACGACATCAAGATCAGGGAATTTTGATTTAATGGATTTTAAAACATTAACAACCCCTTTAGTATGTCCATGAGCGGTATCAATAATAACAGCATCGACTCCAGATTTCACTAATGCGGCGGTACGCTCAACAGCATCTTGTGTGACACCAATGGCTGCAGCAACTCTCAATCTACCAAAGCTGTCCTTGTTAGAAATTGGTTTCTGTGTTAACTTTGTTATATCTCTAAAAGTAATAAGCCCAACCAATTTAAAGTCGGCATCTACTACTGGTAGTTTTTCAATTTTATTCTTTTGTAAAATTACTTCTGCTTGCTGTAAAGAAGTCCCTTCAGAAGTGGTGACCAATCCTTCGGTAGTCATGATTTCAGTAATGGGACGCATACTTTCTTTTTCGAACCTTAGGTCTCTATTGGTTACAATCCCTTTTAAGTAGCCATGGTCATCAATGATCGGAATTCCACCAATTCTATGCTCCTTCATACTCATCTGTGCATCCTTAACTGTTGCGTCTAATGGCAGAGTCACCGGATCGATAATCATTCCGCTTTCGGCACGTTTTACTTTACGTACTTTAATAGCTTGTTGCGCGATAGTCATGTTTTTATGCAACACACCAATACCTCCTTCACGAGCCATAGCAATAGCCATTTTACTCTCAGTTACTGTATCCATTGCAGCTGAACTGATCGGAACATTCAACGAAATATTTCTGGAAAATTTAGATATAATACTTACATCGCGTGGAAGTATTTCAGAATAGGCTGGAATTAAAAGTACGTCGTCATAAGTAAGACCTTCGCCGACAATTTTGGATAGATGTGCATTCATAGCAAATAGCTTATAATTGCATGCAAATTTAAGATTTTTTTTAGTTCAATAGGGCATAATACTCTATTATTTATCAAAAACCCTGAATTCTCATAGGATTTGACATGAAACAGTTCAAATATATCGTTGCTTTTGATTTATTAATTTTTTTTTGATACCTAAAAACTTGAATATCAATAATTTAATATTTTTATTTTTATTTATTCTAAATAAGCTTTGTAGAACTAAAATTCATTTGTAACTTTGCGGCTGAAATTAAACCTTATTTTTAATCAGTCTAAATAAAATGAATAATTTACTAAAAATAACCTTACTAGGAATTGGCATATTAAACGCCCAAGAATCTACCAAACCAATCGATTCTATTCAAAATCTGGAACCTGTTTTCATCAACTCACAAGTGATCTTTGGAAGCAAATATGAAGCTAAAAACAGAACAGGGTCCTCATTTTATCTTTCACCAGAAGAATTAGAAAAATTCTCTTACTCAGATATAAACAGAGTCCTAAAATCAGTGCCTGGTGTGAATATTTATGAAGAGGATGGTTTTGGATTGCGTCCAAACATCAGTCTACGTGGAACTTCTCCAGAGCGAAGTGCAAAAATATCCATCATGGAAGATGGAGTCTTAATTGCACCGGCACCCTACAGTGCACCAGCAGCTTATTATTTTCCTTCTGTTGCAAGAATGCAAGCTGTTGAAATTTTAAAAGGAAGCAGTCAAATACAGTATGGTCCGTTTACAACTGGAGGGGCTCTTAATTTGGTAAGCACTCAAATTCCAAACAGTTTTGGAGGGGGCATAAAATCAAGTTATGGTAGTTTTAATACCAGTCAAACACATTTAAAAATTGGAGATTCAAAGACCTATCTAGGATATTCGTTGGAGTATCTAAATAATAATTCTGATGGCTTCAAAAACTTACCGAATGGAGACAATACAGGCTTTGACAAAAATGATGTGGTAGCCAAATTTAGAGTTCAAAATAAAGAGGATGCAAAATTCAATCAATCGCTTGAATTTAAATTTCAGTATTCAGACGAAACTTCTAATGAAACGTATCTAGGTTTAACCACTCAAGATTTTGAGACCAATCCTTTCGATCGCTATGCAGCATCCCAAAAAGATAAAATGACAAATGAACACCTTCAGTTTATGGTGACTCATAAAATTGACGTGTCTAAGTTCTTACAAATTACGAGCAACGTATATCAAAACAATTTTTCACGAAATTGGTACAAGCTAAATGATGTGGTATTTGGGGGTGATAAAGTAAAGATTTCTAAAATATTAGAGGCTCCTCAAGACTACCCTAACTACATGGATATTATTAATGGGACTTCCAATTCTGATGCTAATGCATTTGTCCTTAAAGCAAACAACAGAAGTTATGTGTCTAAAGGAGTTCAAACAAAATTAGATTTCCATTGGAACAATGCAGATGTGTTTCATGATCTTGAAGTTGGATTGCGTTACCATTATGATGAAGAAGATCGTTTTCAATGGAAAGACGGCTATAGTATGACGAATGGCCAAATGAATCTAACTTCAGCAGGAGCGCCAGGAAGTGATGCCAATCGCATTAGTAAAGCGACTGCTTTTGCAGGATCCATTTTGTATAAATTAAAATTTAATAAGATCACTATAACTCCTGGAATGCGTTATGAAGACATCGTATTAGAAAGAGATAATTTCGGATCTGATGACCCTAATCGAACTGGAGCCGACCTTTCTAGCAGAGAAAATAAAGTCTCTGTTTTTATTCCTGGAATCGGGTTCAACTATAAGTTTAATAATTCGACTTCGGTATTTGGTGGGGTACATAAAGGCTTTTCGCCTCCCGGAAATACAGTGGGTCAAGAATCTGAAGAAAGTATCAATTACGAGTTAGGATCGAGGTTCAACGTTAAAGGATTGCGTGGAGAAGTCGTTGGATTTTATAATGATTATAGCAATTTATTGGGAAGTGACTTAGCAGCTTCTGGAGGCACAGGATCATTAGAACAATTTAATGCTGGAGAAGTTAGCGTAAAAGGAATTGAATTACTCTTAAATTATGACCTAATGCAAAAGAATACGGCTTATGCCTTACCTATTACTTTTGGATATACGTTTACAGATGCAACATTTTTAAATAGCTTTGGAAGTGATGATGGATTGTGGGGTGAAGTTCAAAGTGGTGACGAGTTACCTTACATAGCCAAACATCAATTTAATACTTCTATATCTTTAGAGCATGCAAAGTTTGAGCTTAACTTGAGTGGTCGTTTGAATGGCGCCTTTAAAACTGAGGCGAGTGCAGATTCAGTAAACGCCACTAACGGCATTACGTCCAACTTTATCATTGATTTTGTTGGGAAATACCATGTCTCGAAAACACTTAGTTTATCAGCTAAAATTATCAATGTTTTAGATGAAACCTATGCCGTTGCTAAAGTACCTGCTGGATTACGTCCCGGACATCCTTTTGGAATCTATGGAGGTCTAAATTTTAGGTTCTAAACGAAAAGAATTAAAAACTTCAAGAAGCTGTCTAAAAAGTTGTAAGTCTATCATTCTGAATTTATTCAGAATCTGAAACGAGCTTGTCCGCCGACAAGCTGGCTCAGATTGACAATACAAACCTTTTTAGACAGCTTTTTTTTAATGATATATCGAAAATATTTTTGTGGCTTCGTTATAGGCACTTTCAAAACTAAGGGCATTCAAATTAGTGAAGGCCTTTTGTGCTGTAAAATAAGAGAGTAACTTTTCTGTTGGCATGTTACCAGTCAGGTCGTCTTTAGCCATTGGGCAGCCACCAAAACCTTGAATTGCACCATCAAACCTCAAACAACCCGCCTTGTAAGCAGCATCCACTTTGAAATGCCAATGTAAAGGATTGGTGTGTAGATGTGCTCCAAATTCGATATGTGGATACGCTGGGATTAAATTTGAAAATAAATAGGAAATACTTTCTGGAGTAGAACTGCCAATTGTATCACTTAACGACAAAATTTCGACGCCCATATTATGCAAGCGTTCCGTCCATTTGGCAACGATATCAACATTCCAAGGATCACCATAGGGATTCCCAAAAGCCATGGATATATATACAACAACACGTTTGTTGTTGATGTGTGCTATTTCTAAAATCTCTTGTAAGGTCTGGATGGATTGTGCAATTGTTTTATGCGTATTTCGCATTTGGAAATTTTCAGAGATTGAAAAAGGATAGCCTAAATAATCAATTTCTTTATGGGACGCAGCGGCCAATGCACCTCTTGAGTTCGCTACAATAGCCAGTAATTTACTGGAAGTGGTACTGAGATCTAACTGGGCTAAAACTTCTGCTGTGTCTGCCATTTGAGGAATGGCTTTAGGAGACACAAAACTCCCAAAATCAATGGTATCAAAACCTACACGCAACAATGACTGAAGATACTGAACTTTTTGAGCTGTTGGAATAAATGCCTTTATGCCTTGCATGGCATCTCGTGGGCATTCTATTATTTTTAGTTGTGGTAGCATCCAATTAAATCAGACTCTAAAATTACCATTATTTTTTGAAACTAAGCGTTGGAATGAAACTAAGTCCTAACTCTTTTAGAGTCGGGAGTTTTATGATTAAAGATAATTTGACTTAAATCCTTCACCACTCTGAAGGTACGTTCAAGACCGTATTTGGAAGCTCCATAAATTCGAGGGTGATGAATGATGGGAACTTCTTTAATTCTTGCACCACTGATATGTGCATTAAGTGCCATAAATCGATGCAGCTCGCCATGCAGTGGAATTTCTTTGGCAGTTTTGGAGGTCATTACTTTTAATGCACAGCCCGAATCTCTAATTTGGAGTTGCGTGGTTATTCTAATAATAAAATTTGCAATTTTAGAGGGCATTGTTTTAAGGAAAGGATCTTGTCTGTTTTGGCGAAAACCAATGACCATATCCCAACCTTCATTTTGGAGGAGATCTAACATTTTTGGAATATCCAATGGATCATTTTGAAGGTCGCCATCCATGGTGACAATATAATGTCCTCGAGCCCTTTGTATCCCCGCAGCAAGTGCTGAACTCTGGCCTTTATGATGCTCAAATACGATAAGGTTGGTGTGTAGATTTGCTTCTGTTCTAATAATTTCACAGCTTGAATCTGAGGAGTAGTCATCTATAAAAATAAGTTCATAACTGTATTCAGACAAGGCGTTTTCAATAGAAGCAATTAATAATTTAATATTGTCTTCTTCATTAAACACTGGAATGACGACAGATAACAACGGAGGTGATTGCATTACTTAATAAGTTTTAATATCCACATGGTATGGTAACTCGAAATACAAGATTACTACTTAAATTGTAATCCGTAGCCAAAATCTGATAAAAAATATTTCATTGAAATTACGTACATTAATAATCAGGACATCCAAAGCACTTATAGTTGTTTAGGAAATCATACGAAATTGAGAGTTCATAAACGCCTCCTGTCTGACCGATATCCGACATATTAAAATCATAGGAGTACCCAAACTTAAAGCCTTCCCAATCCATTCCTACAAACGCATTGATAGATGTTAATAGATGGCTATTAGGATCTACTTTGTTAGGGTTTGCAGCCGCTAACAATGCGAATGAAAACCGATCCATTTCATATTTAGCTCCTAAATCCAGACGGCTGTAAATTCCTTGCTGCATGGCATTCGCCAATACAAATAATTTATTTTCATTTCTATAACTTCCAGTGGGAATATAAAGTGAACCATGTAAAGACATAAACATTTCTAAACTCTCTTGACCATCAAAACTCATTGAAATGTTGGGTTGGTTCAAATGCTTAACGGTTAGTCCTACCCAAGAATTTTCGTTATTAAAGAGAACAGACGCACTAAAATCTATAAATCGAACCGACTCATTTAAATTAATAGGATCTATAGAATTGGCATTTATAATTCCACTAAACACATTGATTTGGTCTTCTAATAATAAGTTTTGAAATCCAAAATCTTTAGCACCATAGCCTGCTGAAATACTGGGTCTTACATTCCAATCTTCTGAAATTGAAAACTGATAGGCATAGTTTAAATTTACTTGTGTGAAATTATAACGCGTAGTGGTTTCTTGATGGTTCAACACACTAATTCCTATACCACTACTGACTTCTTCAAACCAGTTATCTACAAAAGCAAATTGTGTGTTGATACTGAAATTTAAACCCGCCCATTGTGTTCGGTGAATAATCCCAGCTCTTGTGGATTGTGTCCCCCCTGTAAAGCTAGAGCTCAATGTTTCGGGAATCATAAAAAACTGGGTGTGAATTGGATCTTGAGAATAACCTTTGAAACACACTAAAACGGTTAGTATTATAATATATTTTTTCATCTTAAAATCTTATTTAATTAAGGTTACTGGACCATTCATCTCTATTACTTGGCCGTTGAATGTTTCTGCTGTGACGACCATAATATAGTTCCCATTTTCAACTGGGTTTCCATCAATGGTACCATCCCATCCTGTAATTGTATCTCCTTCTTCAGCATACAATAAAGATCCCCAAGTATCATAAATACCCATTTGAACATTGGTCATACAACTAAACACTGGACGCATGGTCTCATTTATACCATCTCCGTTAGGGGTAAACGCGTTTGGCAATACGATTTCGTATCCTTTGGTCACTTTTATAGTTTCTGAGTAGGTGTCAAAACATCCGTAGGCATCTTCTACTGTTAAATCAATTGTATATTCACCTAGTTGATTATAAACGTGAGTTGGTGCATCCACGCCGCTTAATGGCGCTGAACCATCACCAAAATTCCATGTGAAATTGACAACATCTCCAAAAGATGTGTTTTGGAAATTTACTGGATCATCAATTGCAAAGATTCCACAAAAATCACTGTTGAGTGAATTAAGCGTAAAGTCTGCTATTCCAAATTCAAAGAATGTAATTGGATCTAAAACAAATGGGATTGGAGGACAACCATTAGCAATTCCATATTGGTCGTTTACAAAAGCTGTGTAAATTCCACCAACAGACGTTTGCATCACTTCTTGCGTTGCTGGATCCCAAACACCTCCTGACCATGTGATTTCATAAGGAGGTACACCTCCACTCACAAAGATAACGTTGGTTTGTGTAGCGGTATCCGTTGCACAATCAATCGCTAAAGTATCTGTGAAAAACGCAGTAATTTCAGGGGGTCGTGTAAGAATCACATCTGGTACTGGTACAAATAATGGACAACCATTGATGTCGGTGACATCAAGAGGATAAGTCCCTTCAGTAAGTCCGCTTAAACACCACTGACCACCGCCATTATCAACCCATCCAGCTCCTATTGGGAATGGATTTGTTCCACCTGTAATGGTGATACAAATAGATCCATTATTGAATGCCCAAGCTGGGACTGTATTACAATCGGGTTGTGTAACGACTGTATCGACTATTTCAATTGGACCTGGCTCACCAATCGTGATAGCAATAGGTCCAAATTCACAATTATTTTCATCTGTAACGTTATAAAAATAGGCACCTTCAAATTCATCAAACTGTACTGCAACTCCTTGAGTTGTGAGAAGGCTTCGAATAAATCCAATTGTCCCATCAAATAATGACACTGTAAGAACACCTGTTCCACCGGTTGGTGTCACTACCAGTGACCCTTCATCTTCAAAACAAAGTGCATCATTTACAATATCAGTAGCAAGTACTTGAGATGGTTCTGTAACAACCGTTACATCTTGAGCAGAACATCCATTAGAGTCTGTCACCACAAACACGCCTGGACCACTGAAAACATCCACAAATCCTATCCCAGTATATGGAGGCACTCCCCCTGTAGCGGTTACTTCATAAGTTGCTAGTTCACCAAAACATAAAATTGGATCTACTAAAGTCGCCGTAACAATTACAGGCGTAGGTTCCGTAAGTGTATAGGTTTGAATAATTTGGTTTGGACAATTTGGATCTTCAACGATTAGTGTATAATCTCCTGCAACCAAGTTGTCAAAAAGGATCGTGGCTGGTGCCGTTATAAGAGTTCCATCAAACAAGACAGCTCCGACATTATTTTCAAAACTATAGTTATAGGTTCCTGAGCCTCCTGACAAATCTACTGATACAAACCCAGTATTTGCAGTTGTACAATCAATATTAAATCCATTAAACTCTGAAAGTGTTGACGTTAAAGAAACAGGTGTGTTTAACTGTTCGATTACAATGGTGTCAGACACAAATAGACATCCATTGGCATCGACTACTTTCATCACATAGTTTCCTTCACAGGCATTGGACAATTCTAGTGGATTGACTGCATTGAAAAAAGGTCCTGCATCAAACACTCCATTATTTGGAATTGTTTCTGTGTAATATTCGATCAATGCATAAGGTAAGGTACCACCTGTAAGGCTCATTTCAATATACCCATCACAAGGAGGGACATCGACATTATTACAAGAAATATCAACGCGTCTTTCTAGTGTGAAATCAACTGGTGTTGGTGGTTCAACTACATATTGAAATATATAAGTACAGTTTGAATTATCTGTAATTGCTAATTCATAGGTTCCTGGACAAAGGTCTGCTATATCTTCTGCTGTTGGATCGGCAATTGGATTGCCTTCTAAAGAGGTCCAATTATATGTAAAAGGTGCAATTCCTACTGGGCTGATATCTATAGACGCTTCACAAAGTGCACTAAAACTACACGCAATATTAGTAATTACTTCATTTATTTCTGGAGATGGTGAGAGTGTTATTGTAACTGTAAAAGCATCACCAATACATTGAGGCGTTGTCAAATTGGATGGCACATAGTAATTAGGCGTAATGGTAAACACGGCCGTTTGAAAATTCGTAGTTGGATTTTCTAAAACTCCAGTATCAAAAAAGGCTTCGTCCACTCCTACTGACCCTCCAGTTATACCTCCTGTTACAGTTGGCGCTCCCCAAGTATATAAGGTAACATCAGGAATAATTGATGTCGCATCAGGTGACACACCATTAACTGGGCTTAATATATAAGAAGTCGAATCACATAAATCTTGGATTACGTTTGAAACAAATGGCTTTGGTTCTATTGTAATGACCGCATCAAATGTTGGACCTACACATCCATCTGCTTCGGGTGTGATTGAATAGATGATTTGCTGAGGCGTATTCGACGAATTTGTTAATGTTTGCGTTATTATATCTACAGCAGTCAATTGATCACTCCAACCTGTTAAGTTAGAGTTTCCAACAGAAATAACCCATGTATATTGCGTTCCTACTGGGACAATTGTATCCGCTGTAGGCACCCCATCTTGTGGAGCAATTACAAAAGGACTTCCACTACACTGTGTATCCTGTGTTTGTGGCCCAGCGACAATGAATGGTCGTGGTTTCACATCTACAAACACTTGGAATGTTAAACCTGCACATCCAGTTGAAAGTGGTGTCACCGTATATTCGATAGTTTGAGTTACCGAAGTTGTGTTTGTAAGTGTTTGACTGATTTCTGTTTGAGGAACGATTTCATCACTTTCACCATCCACATTTGGATTGGCTACCACCGTCCATGTATAGGTAGTCCCTATTGGAACTACAATATTGGTATTTGGCACCCCTGTTTGTGGAGAAACTACAAAAGTATCTTCACTACAAATCGGATCTACAACTACATCTTCAATAAAAGGCCTCGGACTTAAGGTAACTTCTAACTCAAATGGAAGTCCGATACAAGTTCCTGAACTTGGTGTTACTATATAGGTAATGATTCTTACATCGTCTGATAGATTAATCAATGTTTGACTAATTGGTGCCGTTGGCACTGTCACATCGCTAAATCCTGTTACAAAGGCATTATCCGCAGCTGGAACAACCGTCCATGTGTACAATGTATTGGCTGGAACAATTTCAAGAGGTGCATTGTCTGTTGGTGTGACTGTAAATGTGTCTCCACTACAAATACCATCTATTTTATCCGAAATTATTGGACGTGATTCAACTGTCACCGTTAGTTCAAACGTCGGTCCATCACATCCTAAATCAGAAATTGGGGTGATTGTGTACACAACATCCTGAGTCACATTGGTCTCATTGACTAACGTTTGACTGATGCTTGTTTGTGGAAGGGCTTCATCTGAATCACCTGCTACGTTAGGATTATCAACAACAGTCCAAACATACGTTGTATTTGCAGGGACTATGGTTGCAACTGTTGGATCGCCGTTTATTGGATTGACATCAAAAGTGTCTTCACTACAAATCGTATCAATCATAGCAAAAATTTCTGGTGTTGGATTGACAGTGATTGTAAACTCCTGCGTATCCCCTGCACACCCATTAAAAAATGGTGTTAATGTGTAAACCAAATCTTCTGAAAGGTTAGAAGCGTTCAGAATCGTTTCACCTAAAATAGGCGTTGTAAACGCAATTGGACCTGCTGAATCAGGCGTAAACCCACTTAAACTTGGACCAGCAGCAGTCACTTCCCATTCGTAGGTCAATGACCCTAAAGGAGTTGTTGGAGATGTAATAAATACATCTGTAAATCCGTCTCTACTACATATAATCTGATCTCCAATCGCATCTATGGTAGTGGTTGGATTTACTGTAATTGTATATGTGAAATCAGCTCCTGGACAAGCCGAGGCGTCATTGGTCGTTGCAGATGCTATGAACACTAAATCAATGGGAGCATTCGTAGTGTTATCCAATGTATAAACTGGAATTTCATCCGTTCCCGTTAACACTCCTACTCCTAACAACCCTAGTGGAACTGTTGTTGACCACTGAATGTTAACATTAGGAGATGCGGATGTAAGCGTTACCGCTACTGAAGTTCCTAAGTCACATAATTCTTGATCTGTTTCACTAAAAATAATACCAGGACTCGGGTTGATTGTGATATCAAACGTTACAGGAGTTCCGTTACAGCCTTCCGATAAAGGTTCAACTGAGTATGTAAGTGTAAAAGGATCGGTCGTAGTATTTGTAAGTGTTAGAGCTGGAAAGAAATCTCCTGTACCAGTGACATTTGCAAGATATCCTGAGATACCGGCTGGTACTAAAGTTGGATCTAGTAGATCGTATTGATAGGTTGTATTTGGAACACTAGAAGTGAAATCGACCTGAGAAAACAAATCACCGCTACAAGCTGTTTGGTCAGGAATTGACACAAAAACTTGTGGATTTGGTTTCACTGTGACAGTAATCTCAAAAGGAGACCCTGCACAAACACCACTCATTGGAATGACCGTATAAGTGATATCTTCAGGTACATTTAATGGATTAATATTTATGAGTGTTTGGCTAATTAAATTTTCCCCTACAGTAACATCAGATGCACCCGTAATATTTACATTAGTGGAAACTGTCCAAGTATAAGTTGTATTGGCTGGGACAATTTCGGTTGGCTCATCATTTAAAGGAGTAACTGTAAAGGCTTCTCCACTACAAATCTCCAACGCTGTATCCAAAATAAAAGGGACTGGATCTACAGTAACCGTAAGAGTAAATTCATCGCCTACACATCCAAAATCGGACTCTGGAGTAATCGTATAAACCACCAATTGTGGAGTGTTTGTTTGGTTTATAAGGGTCTGATCTAGAGAAGTAGTTCCCGTAGTGTCATTTGTTTCCCCTGTAATATTTGGATTATCAACAACGGTCCAAGTATAGGTTGTATTGGCAGGGACAGTGTCTGAACCTGCAGATCCATCGCCAGATGCCGTAAAACTAAACGGTTCTTCTGAACATAATGTCAGTGTTTTATCAGCTATTGTTGGGGTTGGATTTACAAACACAGTAATCGTAAATGAATCTCCAATACACTCCCCAATAGCTGTAGAAATTGGTGTCACTGTATAAACAACTTGTTGGACGGTATTAGTAGCATTTACTAATGTTTGAAAAATTGAAGCTGCTTGCACTAAATTATCTGAAGCACCACTAATAAAAGCAGGTGCAACTACGGTCCAAGTATATTCTGTTGTGGCTGGGACAATATCGTTTGCATTTATACCACCACCATTTGTTGGTGAAACATTAAAGTTAGCTTCAGAGCAAATTATAACTTGTACGTCATCAATAACAGGGATTTCTCCGACATTCACCAATGCACATGCTGATACAATTGGATCACATCCTCCATCTGCAAATGTCAATA
>JABAYY010000058.1:54922-57980 GCA_018608765.1 Flavobacteriaceae bacterium | reverse complement strand
TCGATATCGGAAATGGTGCCATCTATACAAATTGGAGTTGGAGCTGCTGATTCAATAGTGACTGTTGGATCGGGAACAACGGTAACCAATGCACATGCTGATACAATTGGATCACATCCTCCATCTGCAAATGTCAATACAGCAAAGTAATTGATAGAACCAACTGGAATACTTGGTGGAGTAAATGTATTAGTAGTTTCTCCGAGAATTGGATTGCTTAAATCGCTGGTGTCACATGTTAAACCTGATGAATACCACTGATAGGTTGGTGTGCCTACTCCATTAATATAATCAACTTCTAATGGGGTGGTAATGCCATCCAAACAAACGGTTTGTGTGGCGAGTGGCTCTTGACTTATTGAAGGGCCTTCATTGACTATTACTTCGGATAAAGAACTTGTTGTTTCACATCCAGAGGCGTCGGTAGTGACTACACAGTAATAGTAAACGGTACCTGGTGGGGTTGTAGTTGGTGTGTGTATGGAAGTGGTAGCGCCTGTTAGTAAGGTGCTGCCTGTAGTAGTATTGGTGGTGTTTGAAAACCACTGGTAACTATAGGTTCCAGTGCCTCCAGTTGCAATCACTTCTAAATCCGTGGGTGTACTGTTTTCACAAATGGTCTGAGTGGAAAGGGGTGCGGTTAATACTGGGTCATTTACAACTTCAACTGTGACGACTAAACTTGGTGCCTGATCACAACCACTGCCATCAAAATTAGCAACGGCTACAAAATGAAATTCTCCTGCCGTTGTGAAAACTCCCGGATTAAAGGTTGCTGAGTCTGTGCTGTTTGGATGAATGCTTATTAAGGTTCCTGCCACGTCGGAAATGTACCAGTCGTAAGATACGCTGCCGGTACCGCCTGTAGTGCTTACTTCGATATCGGAAATGGTGCCATCTATACAAATTGGAGTTGGAGCTGCTGATTCAACAGTGACTGTTGGATCGGGAACAACGGTAATTGTATGAACTGTTGGGATTCCTGGACACACAGCTACCCCTGATGTTGAAGCTATAACCTCAATCTCTATATCAATAGGAGTTGTGCCACCATTAGTTACTGTAAATGATGGAATCGTGTTTGTAGTACCTGCAATTGGATCTGCTCCATCCAAGGCAGATGCATTACTAACAACATTCCATTGGTAAGTCGTTGAAGGATCTGTATCTGAACTTGCAGTGAAAGATTGGGTTGTTGAACCAGAACAAACTTCTTGATTATCTAAGCTAATCACTACAATTGGCGATGGATTGATAGTGATCTCAAAAGATACTGGCAGACCATCACACCCATTAAAACTTGGTGTAAATTCGTAAGTCAGTGTGTATGCAGATATTCCAGAATTAAAAATAGTACCTCCAACTAAAGGTTGAGTTATGTCTGTTGGATAAGCTGTTATTGTAACTGGGATATTTGCGACATCTAATAATTCCCAACTAAAAACAGTCCCTACAACATCTGCCCCAAGGATTGGTGTTGTAAAAGCAGTGCTTCCACAAATAGTTTGTGGTAAAATAGGATCCATTATTGGTCGCGGATCTACAGTAAGCGTATAAGTAAATGGTGTGCCGTCACAGCCATCAAAAACTGGTGTTATTATGTAATCAATATTAGCCGTTGCAGGGTCTGTAATTTCTACGGTCATTGCAGGTAAATTTCCTACACCATTAATTTCAAGTCCTGTTGTACCTGCTGGTACTGTACTTAAATCCAATTCCCAATTGTAATCTACAGCCAATGCCGCATTTGTGTTTTCCAAGACAACAGCAGAAGAAGTATCTTCGCTACACATAGTTTGTGAAGTTTCTGCATTTGTAATTGCGATTACTGGATTTATAAAAATAGTGTATTCAAAAGGTAAACCTGTACAACCTAAAGACGATGGAATGACTTCATAAACCAATTCTCCTATAGCATTTGAAGCGTTGGCTAAGTTTGTAAATACTGGTAAATCTCCAGTACCTGGGCTTGTTGAAAATCCTGATAAGCCTGTTGTCGCTGACACAAACGTCCAGCTGTAAGAGGTTGGAGTTCCATTCACAACAGAGCTAGTCCATTCCACCAAAGTTGACGGTTCTTCAGAACAAATAGTTTGACTGTTTTCCGTATTAGTAATTTGTGGTGATGGGTTAATAGTGATTGTAAAAGTTCGTTGAACTCCGTCACATTCAACCGTCGGGTCTGTAACATTTGAAAAAACGGGATCGACAGTCACAGTCGCTATAATAGGATCATTCGAGTTATTTTCTGCAACAAATGAAGGTATTGGTCCAGTTCCAGTCAATGGGGTTAATCCAATATTAGTGTCAATTACCCAGTTATATTCTGTGGTTCCTTCAGTTATAGAAGTCGAAAACGTAATTTCTTGAGTGTCTTCGCCATCACAATAAACAAAATTAATTACAGCATCCATTTCAGCTGCTGGATTCACAGTAATTGAATACAATACTGGACTTCCAGGACAAGCTCCAGCAGAAGTGGTAACAGCCTCAGCACTGAAAACTAAAACAACTGGTTCTGACCCAGAATTAGTCAAGTTAAAAGCTGGGATTACATTCGTTCCATTATTAGTAGTTATCCCTGTAATCGCTGGATATATGCTAGGATCTATGTTCCATGAAATATCTACAGGAGACGTGTCTGAATCTAAATTCACTTGAAGCGATGTCCCACCTGAACAAACACTTTGATCTAAAATATCAAAATTAACGCTTGGCGCTGGTTCTACAGTAATGCTGAATTGTTCAGTATTTCCAGGACATCCTTCGTAATTAACGGATATGTCATAGATTAAAGTATAAGCGTCTGATCCTGTATTCTGAATCACAACCCCTGTAATATTACCAGTCCCACTAGGAGAAGGATAGTCTGTAATTTGAGTTGGAATCCCTGCATTGGTCAAAACCCATGTATAACTTACGCCGGTCACATCAGAAACAAAAGTTGTGGTCACAAATTCAGTACCTCCACAAATTGTTTGAGACGGTATCGCTGAAATTGTAGGCGTTGGATTCACAACAATTGTCAATGTAAACTCAGCTCCTACACAATTACCTT
>JABAYY010000058.1:0-54822 GCA_018608765.1 Flavobacteriaceae bacterium | reverse complement strand
CTGGAATGACTACAAATGTTTGTTCTGAGCAAATCTCATCGGTTAGGGTTGGAATCACTGGCGTTGGATTCACAACAATTGTCAATGTAAACTCAGCTCCTACACAATTACCTTGGTCTCCAGAAGTTGGTGTTACTGTATAAACCAATGTTTGAGGAACATTTGAACCGTTTGTTAAGGTTTGACTTATAGAAGTTTGACCTATTGTTTCGTTTGAATCTCCAGTTACCAAACCATTTGCATCCACTACGGTCCATGTGTACGTAGTATTTGCTGGAATACTATCGGTTCCATTGATTCCTCCTGCTTCTACGGGCAAATGATTGAAAGTTTCACCTGAACAAATTGCGGGTAAAACAACATCATCTAAAGTTGGCTTAGGATCAACTTGAACGATGAGTGTAAAAGGTGCGCCTTCACATAAACCGTCTGCACCAGAAATTGGTGTTACAGTATATTCAACGGACTGAACACTATTTGTGGCGTTTGTAAGGGTTTGACTTATAGAGATCTGTGGGGTTGTTTCATTCGTGTCTCCTGTAACGTTCGTGTTGTCAACAACAATCCAAGTATAGGTGGTGTTGGCGGGTACAATTGACGTTGGTGGGTTATTCACTGGAATGACTACAAATGTTTGTTCTGAGCAAATCTCATCGGTTAGGGTTGGAATTACTGGTGTAGGATTTACAGTTATGGTGAAATTTACTGTAGCTCCTTGACAGTTATCAACTTCCGGACTCACTGAATAGACAAGGTTAGCTGGAACGTTAGATGAATTTGTTAGAACCATTGCTGGAATTGTATCTCCAGAATTTAAAGCAGGGTCATATCCCGAAATAGCAGGATCGGCTGTAATGGATATAGAATAAATGGTTTCCGGATCCATGTCCGAAGTAATCTGAATGAGCTGTGTTGTGCCTCCAGAACAAATCTCTTGTTCTGTATCTGTATTTGTAATAATTGGGGTTTGCTCGTATATAAAAATAATTGTATCGGAACTTGAATTTTCACAATTCCCATCAACTAAAACTGTAATGGTATAGGTTTTATAAGCTGAAAACTTAATAATTGGAAAATCACTAGAAGCATCTGTTCCATTCAGAAATATATAATCTGCTGCAGTGACTCCAGGTCCCGTAATGGTCCAAGTGTAAGACGATGGCTCATAAGGTGCTTGACTGTATATTGGACTGATTGCTATGTTGTTTAAAAAATCTAAAATAAAGCCATCAACAGTTTGTCCCGGTAAAGCTTGACATGCGGCTAAAGATGGAACTGGAAAATTGACTGTTGGATCTCCTATAATTTCAATTAAAACAGGTTCAGAATCATCATCTCCACAGACGTTTGATGTATTTAACACAACAGAGTAAGTACCGGGTTGTGTGAAATTAATTGTGGGGTTCACATAATTTTCAGGGTCGCCTGCTAAATTTGGATCGATAATAAAATTAAATCCTGTAACGGTAGCAGGGGTGCCAACAGGTGTCACCGTCCATGTATAATCTGGACTACCACATGCTTCAGAAAAGCCTTCAGTGTTTGAAGTGTTTGTAAAATCTATAAGTTGTGGTGCACACAAAAGATTTGTTGGGTCATATGTAAAGCTTGAATTTGGTTCTGGCTCAACAACAACCGTTTTTGTAATAATATCGGTTTGAACACAGCCAAAAGGATTTCTGATTTTTAATTTAATTTCCCAGCAACCTGGTTGACCTAAGGTTACATCGCCGGGGATATTAAGGTTTCCATCAATATCAATCCAACCCAAATCTTCAGTAACAGAATCCCATACAGTTGAGCCAGGAAATAATACCTCCCAATATCTTCTGTATTCTGTTTCACATTGAGGACCATATCCATATGTACCGACCAAAGAAATATCTGTTGCTGTTAGAATTGTTCCTTCACAAATCTCAGGGTTTGTTTCAAAATCTGCATCTGGCTTCAAACTAACATTCACCCATTTAGTAGTACCGTTGCCATTTTGAGTGTAATCGTCACAAATAAACTCCCCAGGGGTTTCACCATCAAAAATTCCTTTACTAAGAAGCTTAAAATCTAATTTGTAATAATAACCAAGCTCGTCAACATTATTATCTTTGAATTCACTAGAACAGGTTGCTAAGTTGTAGACGTGTTCTAAAGTATTACACTCTTGCAGTCTGGAATGCGTGTAGTACTCCGTGTTAGCAGCAATATTTTGATCCTCGTCTCCATAAAAGATAGAGTACAATGATCCTGGATAATTGGTTGACATCACGGGTGATGCCACTTCAAAACCAACTATTTCGTTCACACAAACATCTTCTTCACTTGTGTTTGCAATACCTGTGTTTCCAGTGTTAAAATGAAAAATAAACCCTGAAGTATGGTGATATTCAACACTGCTTCCTTGTATGGTCCTATCAATTTCAATCAAATAATAACCAACTGGCAGGCCTGAAGGAATAGAAAACTGACCCAAGCCAGATAATGGAATTGATTCCCAAGTACCTGCAACTAAAATTCTAACGTCTTTACTTGAAGCAGACCCTCCCGATGATTTCAGACGAATTGGATCTTCTATTGGTGGCGTTACGCTGTTTTGTCCTTTATTTTTATATCCTAAAAAATAATTATTTGCATCTAAGTCAACACATTTAATAAAGTCTGATAGATCTGTAGCAGAATTGTTTATAAATTCTATTGTACCTACCGTTAAATCTGCAGAAGAATCAGAAATTATTTCGAAGGAATCTGTATCAACTTCAGAAACTGGATTTGTAGAGCGTATTTTTAGTTTATAAGCCGAACCTGCAGGAGTCGTTAACGGAATAACTCCATTCAGAATGGGTATAAAAAATTCATCTTTTGTAGATAATATTGTGGCTGAAGTAAAGTCTCCGGAAGAATCTGATAGTTCTAAAACAAATTGATTATCTAATTCATAAATTCCTTGAGGATCAAAAAACACAGCTACACGACCCCCTTGGATGTAGGGACCAACAGTAAAATGTTCTAATACAATTGAAGTGGAAGAGGGGCAGTTATCTTGCTGATTTTGTGCGTTCGAATTTGTGAAAACTGCTATAAAAACAATAAATAAAAAATATCTTAAATTACTTAAGTTCATATCTATAATTATTTTGTTTAACTAATTAATTAAATTGGAGAACAAATATAAGGATTTAATAGCCATCAAAAATAAAATTATTAAATGGACTATTTTAGTAAATAAAAAACTGTTTTTTGAGTTATTTTAAGAGTAAAAAGCCCTAAAATAATTAAGTATAATTAAAATTAAATTGTAAAAAAATCGACACAACAGTAATTTTTTTGTTTAATTTATTGAGCTATAATACAAACATTTGTTGCAACTTATAACCACAAACCAACATCAATACAATAACTGTTTTTTAGAATTATTCTGCCAACCCGCTTGGTTTTCGTATTGGACAAAGAAAATTTTTAGGTCGGCTTGATTCGCATAGTCCACAAAAAATAAGGTTTTATCTGACTGATTCGAATAATCCGTAAAAAACCAAAGTCCTTTATTCCCTTGTGCTCGATTGCTGTAATCGACCTTAAAAACTTTTAAATCCGCTTGATTTGCATAATCCACCACAAAGACTTTTATATCTGCTTGGTTTTGGTAGTTTACGGAAAATAATTTTTGAGAATACGCAGTTTGCGTCACAACTATAAAAGAAAATACGATGATGAATTGCTTCATATTATGGACGTGTTAATACACCAAAAACTTAAAAAGTTTTGATTGATCTTGATTTTGAATACTGATTAAATACATCCCCTTAGAAAAACTAGAAACGTCAATTTTATTTCCGTCTAATTCAAATTCTAAAGCTTGACCTAACTGGTTATATATTTTTAAAGCAGCTTTAGAACCCCCTAAACCTTCAACAAAGACGGAGTCTTGAGCAATAGTTGGGTGAATAAATACAGTTTGAAAATCTAATTCTGGAGTAGAAAGTACGCCCCAAGAATCTACTGTGGTTGGACCATTCCAAATAAGAGTTGCTAAATAAGGATTGTCAATAAACGGGTTTCGATTGCCTTGAAAAGAATAAATAACTTCGTTTCTGTTCAGTTCAAATTCAGAAACAGGATCTTGTTCATTCCAATCTAAAAATATATTAGGCATGTCCGCATCATTCGAATATGACCGGCTTCCAACTCCTATATTTACAGGTTCACATTGCGTTGGGTAGCGCAAATACATATACATGATAATTCGAGCAACATCCCCTTTAAATTCATCACCAGGATAAAAATCAACATCCAAAAAAGAATTCCCACTTCCATCTCTGAAATAATTATTATTTCTTGTAGAATTCATCTGACAATCGGCGGCTCTCAAATTATGAACATCTGTACCTGGGCCAGGGTAATCCGTTTCTAAACTAGGGTTTGCTAAACTTTTGGCAAACACATGCTCACGATTCCAATACCCAATACAAAAACCACTGCTTTGATACGATATAGAGCGCGTTCTGTCGTTAATAGACTGATTGTCATCATCATCATAGCCATAAAATAAAATGACATTATTAGAAATAGTAACATCCGCATCACTTGAATGAATGATATCCCAAGTATCTGTGCTACTTGAAGTATATGGAATTAAGGTTGTATGAGTATTAATAATTAAATCAGAAAGATCTTCTTTAAGTGCATTTCCTTCTTGCGTAAAATCAACACTCGAATAATAGGCTGGAATCTGAGCTGTCACAGAAAAAAAACCTAACAAAAACGAACAAAAAAGCGTAGTTAATACCTTTGTCTTCATATAATAAAAAGTTAAACTATTGGTTTATGTTGTTCAAAATTACAATTAATAATTGGCATCTGTCCTGTATTAGAATTGAATTGCAAAATTAAATTTCAGTTATGGTTTAAAAATTATATTTTTGCAGGGAACAAAACACATATATAATGACCTTACTACTGATGGCCGCTGGAAGCGGTAGCCGCTACGGAAAACTAAAACAATTTGACGACTTAGGCCCAGCAGAAGAATTTCTCATGGAGTTCAGTATTTTTGACGCCCTCAAAAACAACTTCAATCACATTGTAGTCATTACCAAAGCTGCGAACAAATCATTCTTGGAATCGCACCTTTCAGAACGCCTTCCCAGTGAGGTGAAATTAGATGTTTTAGTTCAAGAAATTAAGGACATTCCTGAGGCTGTTTCTATTGACACCAACCGTGAAAAACCTTGGGGAACAGCCCATGCTGTTTGGACTGCTCGAAATGTTATAAAAGGAAGTTTTGTCATTATAAATGCCGATGACTATTATGGGCAAAATGCGTTTGACGGTGCTGCTAAATTCATCAAAAATAACGACACGCCTGATAAGTTTGCCTTGGTAGCTTACAACCTTAAAAATACACTTTCAAAATTTGGATCTGTTTCAAGAGGCGTTTGTGAAGTAAACAACCACCAATTGACGTCCATCATAGAACGGACTAAGATTTCAGAAAAAGACTCTCAAATCATCGATGAAGATTCAGGAGTTGTTCTTGAAGCGGATACAGCAGTTTCTATGAATTTTTGGATTTGTAATGAATCGATTTTTAGATACATAGAAACCTATTTTACAAAGTTTCTAGAAAACCCTGATAACCTCGAAAAAAATGAAATCTATTTGCCATTTGTCACTCAAGAAATGATGGAAAATGGACACATTACTGTCGAAGTTATTGAAGCACAAAGCACATGGTTTGGAGTCACCTATTACGACGACAAAAAAGAAGCCGTAAGAACCTTAGCTGAACTTACAGAAGCTGGCGCCTACCCGACTCCCTTATGGAGTTAGATTTTTAATTTTCAACCTCAAAACCGCTTGATTTCCATTTGGAAAAACCACGGTCTAAATCATAAATTTTCACAAATCCATTGGCGATTAATTGTGAGGCACATTTAGCACTACGGCTTCCCCGCTGACAGTACACAATAACAGGTTTTGTTTTGTCTAATTGCTGAATATTTACTTCAAAATTTGGATCAAAAAAATCAATGTTTAACGCTTTAGGAAGATGCCCCCTTTTGTACTCTGATGGCGTACGCACATCGACCAATTGAATCCCTTCAATTTCTGAAATTTCTTTCATTTCTGCAGGCGTAATAAGTTCAATTGCCTCAGACTGATTTTTCTTACAATTAAATAATGTGAGCATACCTAGCAACGCACATCCAAATTTCAAAAACCGCATCTATTCTGGAATTATTGTTGCACCATTCCAGTCATTAAAGCCTCCCAAAAGATTGTAGGAAGCCGTAAAGCCCAATTGCTGCATAATTGAACACGCCTGACCACTTCTTGCACCCGACCTGCAATAGACGTAGTAATGGTTGGTTTTATCTAGTTTTTCGAGTGCTGAAATAAAAGCTTGCCCTTGGTGAATATCCAAGTGAATAGCTTCTGGGATCATCCCCTCTTCTACTTCTGCATCTGTACGAACATCTAAAATTATTGATTTTGAATCCGACTCTAATTGTGAAGCCCATTCATTTTGTGACAAATCTGACATACTATTTATTTTAATAAATTAATTTATACTATTTTTTATTTCTTTAATTTCAATCTTAAAGCTTTATAGAACACCCAATAGCTTTGGTTTTATGCACTTCAAAAGAATCGCCATTTAATAGGGCTTCAACAGCATTCTCAACATATTTGGTTTTCACCAAAGAAGCATCTTTATAATTGTCATCAATCGCGCCTATATATTGTACAACAGGGCCGCGATCCGAAGATTCTAAAATATAAATATGTGGCGTTTTTGTAGCACCATATTGAGGGTAAATAGACTGATCGGCATCCATCAAATACGGAAACGTAAACCCTTTTTCTTCCGCACGGATTTTCATTGCTTTCATAGAATCCCCAGGTTTTGTTTTGACATTATTAGGCATAATTGCAATCACAGGATATCCTTTTGGAGCATATTTTTTATTTAGCGCTTCAATACGATCTTCGTAGGCTACAGCGTACGGGCAAGTGTTACACGTAAAAACAACAATGAATCCTTTAGCGTCTTTAAAATTTGATAAGGACACAGAGTTTCCATCAATGTTTTTAAGTTTAAAATCGGTGGCAATATCGCCAATATCATATCCTTGAATTTCAGTATTTTGAGCAAAAGTAAGTGTTGTAAGCAACACGAGTAAAGTGAAAATAGTTTTCATAACAATTTGGGTTTATGGGTTATTAAAAAAATGTTTTAAGTTCTGTCTCTAATTCTTGATAGGTAAAGGTACGACTATAAAACAAACGCTTTGAGGTATTATAGATAAGTGTGACTGGAATCGCACCGTCCCACTGAGCATTAACTTTCGGAATCCAAGAGTTCATGTCTGGATCGTCCAAGACAACAACCTTCGATTTTAAGTCATGCTTTTGAATAAACGGTTTCAGTTTCGTTTCATACTGATGTGGAAAATCCAAACTCACCAATATGACCTCAACAGAATCTTTATACTTGGCTTGAAGCATTTCAAAATGTGGCAACTCTTTTACACAAGGTGCACACCAAGTAGCCCAAAAATTCACAACATACGTTTTTGACCCTTTGAGTTCTAGATAGGGTGCAACCCCTTTAAAATCATGAACTTCTAAAATTACAGGAGCTTTTTTATCTGACTTACAAGACAAATTCAAAAGAATCACAAAGACAAATAAATATTTCATTTTACAAAGTTAGCAAAAACAGCTTTAAGTGCTCGGAAGTTTTAACATAAAATTACCAGCCATAAAAGTATTATGCAATTGAAAAAATGTGTAATTTGCATTTAAATTTAATTAACTCAAGATATGAAAAATACAATATTAAAATCAACAGTGCTTTTATTTGCTCTAATGCTTACAGCATTTACAAGTGTAGAAAAAAAACAAGTGGATACTGACCAAAGTATTATCAACTGGGTTGGATACAAAGTAACAGGACAACACGAAGGAACTATTACACTCCAACAAGGCAGTCTTGAATTTAATAAAGGTCAACTTACTGGAGGGAACTTTGTAATGGACATGACATCTATAAACACAACTGACATCCAAGGAGATTACAAAAAGAAATTAGACGGACACCTAAAAGCCGATGACTTTTTTGGCGTTGAAAAACATAAAAAAGCGACTCTTGTTTTTAAATCAGTTACCAAGAACGAAACAAATTATTCTGTTGTTGGAGACCTCACAATAAAAGGAATTACAAACAAAGTTTCTTTTGAATTAGCAGTTTCAGAAAATACAGCAACAACAACTTTTCAAATAGACCGTACAAAATTTGGAATCAAATACGGATCTGCAAGCTTTTTTGATGGTTTAAAAGACAAAGCGATCTATAATGAGTTCGATTTAAAGGTTTCCTTAAAATTTTAAAAAACTATTAAATTAATTTTGCAATCAAAAAAAACGTTATTACATTTGATTATTGAAACAAAATTATGAACCTTACTTTAAATAATACTTGGTGGTGGTACTCTCGAAAACAAAATTCGTGATACACCCTTGTATGTTTAAATCAAAATAACTAGGCTTGTCATCACGACAAGTCTTTTTTTATGAAAAAATTTGAACTAAAAACACATTACAAAAAGATACTCGCAGACACCATATCGCCTGTGAGTGTATATCTTAAAATTCGAGATAAGTTTCCGAATAGCATTCTTCTGGAAAGTAGTGACTACCACGGCAATGACAACAGCTTCTCATACATCTGCTGCAATCCCATTGCATCCATCAAAGTAGAAGACTCTATTCTGACTAAAACCTATCCCGATCAAAGCATTGAAAAAACAACAGTCCCTGCAAATAAGGTGACCATGGAAATCGATGCATTTACAAAACAGTTTAAAACCCAAAAAGACACCTCTTTTAAGTTTATAAATAATGGAATGTTTGGGTTTACGGCTTACGATGCTGTGAAATATTTTGAAGATATCACCATCTCAAAAAAGAACGAATCCATTGAAATTCCAGAAATGTATTATGCGGTATATCAAAATATCATCGCCATCAATCACTTCAAAAATGAAGCTTATATTTTTGCACATTGCTATGAATCTGAAAGCAATATCGACGCCATTGACCACTTAATTAAAGTACAAAGTTTTTCATCTTATGATTTTGAATCAAAAGGAGATATTAGCTCCAATTTGAGCGATGAAGAATTTAAGTCTAATGTTGAATTGGCTAAAAAACACTGTGCTCGCGGCGATGTATTCCAACTGGTATTGTCTAAAAAGTTTCAACAAGATTTTAAAGGCGATGACTTTAATGTATACAGAGCGTTACGAAGTATTAACCCCTCTCCTTATCTCTTTTATTTTGATTATGGGAAATTTAAAATCTTTGGAAGTTCACCAGAAGCCCAACTTGTCGTCCAAGATAAAAATGCAGAAATCCATCCCATTGCAGGAACTTTTGCACGGACTGGAGATGACTTAAAAGATGCCGAATTGGCAAAAAAACTCGTTGCCGATAAAAAAGAAAACAGCGAACATGTGATGTTAGTCGATTTGGCAAGAAACGACTTAAGTCGTCATTGCACAGAAGTAGAAGTCAAAAAATACAGAGAAGTACAATTCTTTTCACATGTCATTCATTTGGTGAGTAAAGTGATGGGCAAAGTGCGAAAAAATACGCCAACAATGCAAATTGTAGCCGATACCTTTCCAGCGGGTACCTTAAGTGGCGCCCCAAAATACAAAGCAATGGAACTTATTGAAGCCTATGAAAAAACAAGCCGTGCGTTCTATGGAGGTGCCATAGGATTTATGGATTTTGAAGGGAATTACAACCATGCCATCATGATTCGAACTTTT
The DNA here is from genome assembly GCA_018608765.1 of Flavobacteriaceae bacterium. Lineage (GTDB taxonomy): Bacteria > Bacteroidota > Bacteroidia > Flavobacteriales > Flavobacteriaceae > Hel1-33-131. Next base: position 44,992 of record JABAYY010000058.1, on the reverse strand, counting down.
TTAAGTAAAAATTACCAACTCCATTGGCAGGCGGGTGCTGGAATTGTTTCCAAATCAAGTCCTGAAAACGAACTTCAAGAAGTATATAACAAATTAGGCGCCTTAACCAAAGCGATTAAACTCGCCGAAACCATTTAGAACATGAAGAAGATATTAGTCATTGACAACTACGATAGTTTTACATTTAATTTAGTCCATTACCTCGAAGACCTAGACTGTGAAGTTACTGTCCTTCGGAATGATAAATTTGACCTTGAAGCCATCCAAGACTTCGATAAAATAGTGCTGTCGCCTGGCCCTGGAATTCCGGAAGGAGCGGGTTTATTAAAAGCGGTGATTAAGCGATATGCGCCCACTAAAAGTATTCTTGGCGTGTGTTTGGGTCAACAAGCAATTGGCGAAGTCTTTGGCGGGCAAATTGTAAATTTAGAAGAAGTATATCACGGCGTCCATACGGACATTACTGTTTGTGTAGAAGACGAAGTTTTATTTAACAATATGGGCAAGACTATTGAAGTCGGTCGCTATCATTCTTGGGTGGTTGATTCTAATTTACCAGAAGTTTTAGAAGCTACATCAGTAGATGAAAATGGACAAATCATGTCCTTAAGACATAGAATATTTGATGTAAAAGGGGTTCAGTTTCACCCAGAATCGGTGCTCACACCCAACGGAAAACAACTCTTAGAAAACTGGATTAATTCATAACAAACACCAATGAAACACGTTTTAAACAGACTTATTAACCACGAGACGATTTCTGCTGAAGAGGCAAAACAAATTTTGATTAACATCTCTAAAGATGCTTACAACCAAAGTCAAATTGCAGCATTCCTCACTGTTTTCATGATGCGAACGGTCACTCTAGAAGAATTAAAAGGTTTCAGAGATGCACTTTTAGAATTGTGTATTCCTGTGGACTTATCAGCTTACAACCCCATCGATTTATGCGGAACTGGCGGGGATGGTAAAGACACATTCAATATTTCTACACTCTCCTCTTTTGTAACCGCAGGTGCAGGTGTTCCCGTTGCAAAACACGGAAATTATGGAGTCTCTTCTGCTTGTGGATCTTCCAATGTTTTAGAATCCTTAGGCGTAAAGTTTTCAAACGACACAGACTTTTTAGAACGCGCCATTGCCACTACAGGAATTTGTGTATTACACGCACCCCTGTTCCATCCAGCTATGAAAAATGTAGCACCCATCCGACGCGAATTAGGAGTAAAAACTTTTTTTAATATGTTAGGTCCCATGGTGAATCCATCGTTTCCAAAAAATCAAATGGTGGGGGTCTTTAGTCTGGAATTACTCCGTTTATACAATTATCTCTATCAAGAAACAGACAAAAATTACAGCATAGTTCATGACCTTGGAGGGTATGACGAAATATCCTTAACAAATTCCGTGAAAATTGTTTCTAATGATTCGGAAGTCCTGTTTTCTGCGGAAGATTTAGGGTTACAAAACAATACACAAGAAGCCATTTTTGGTGGAAATACCGTAGCAGACGCTTCAAAAATATTTAAAACCATTATTAGTGGAAATGGGACTGAAGCACAAAACAATGTGGTGTGCACCAATGCCGGTCTTGCAATTGCTACGGCTAAAAAAATCACTCATAAAGATGGCTACGAATTGGCCAAAGAAGCACTGTATTCTGGGAAAGCAAATGAATGTCTCACAAAATTAATCGCCCTATAATGAGTAGTATCTTAGATCGTATTGTAGCAGATAAACACAACGAAGTCAACCTTCGAAAACAATTGATTCCATTGAAACAATTGGAACAATCCGTATTGTTTGAACGCCACTGCCCGTCACTTAGTACGCGACTAATTGAGAGCACTTCAGGCTTGATTACGGAGCATAAACGCCGTTCACCATCAAAAGACTGTATCAATCAGAATTTGAATGTGCAGGACGTCGCGCTGGGTTATCAAAACGCAGGTGCATGTGGAATGTCAGTCTTAACCGATATGAAATATTTTGGCGGGTGTTTAGAAGACCTATTAACAGCCAGAGCCAGTTGTGACATGCCCTTACTTCGAAAAGAATTCATTATTGACACCTATCAAATTGTAGAAGCTAAAGCGTTTGGCGCGGATGTGATTCTACTGATCGCTGCAATTTTGACACGCGAAGAAATTCAAAACTTTTCATCCTTAACTCAAAGTTTGGGTATGGAAGTCTTATTAGAAATTCACAATGAAGAAGAATTGCATAAATCGGTGATGCCGTCGCTCAATATGATTGGGGTAAATAACCGAAACCTTAAAACATTTGAGGTAAGCCTAGAAACGAGTCAAACACTCAGTACGCTGATTCCTAATGAATTTGTAAAAATTTCAGAAAGTGGAATTCGTACCGTGGAAGATATCCAGAGTTTACAACCTTTTGGTTATAAAGGATTTTTGATTGGTGAAAATTTTATGAAAACAGATGATCCAGGTGCAAGTGCAGCAACATTTATAAAACAATTGAACGGATGAAACTAAAAGTATGTGGCATGCGCTATGAGGACAATATTCAGTTGATCGCTTCGATTCATCCTGACTATATGGGCTTTATCTTTTTTGAAGGTTCGTCGCGTCATGTGTCTGCATCAACACCTACCCTTCCGTTGACCATAAAAAAAGTTGGTGTTTTTGTAAATGCTTCTTATGACAGTATTGTCGAAAAAATAAATACCCACAATTTACAAGCGGTTCAATTGCATGGCGAAGAAACGGCTGAATTTTGTAAATCTTTGCGGGCACTTAATGTAGATATCATCAAAGTATTCTCCATTAAAAATGAGTTTAATTTTGATGTATTAACTCCCTATGAAACGGTTTGTGATTATTATCTATTTGACACCAAAGGTCCTTTAGCTGGCGGAAATGGATACTGTTTTGACTGGTCTGTTTTAGAACTTTATCCCTCCACAAAACCTTATTTTTTAAGTGGCGGGATTGGATTAGAAAATGCAGACCAATTACAAGAATTTAAAACAAGTGTGGCAGCAACCTACTGTCATGCAGTGGATGTGAATAGCAAGTTTGAAATTGCACCCGCAAAAAAAAATAAAGAATTATTAGAAAAATTTAAACATTTATTATGAGTTATCACGTGAATGAAAAAGGCTACTATGGCCAATTTGGAGGGGCATTTATTCCAGAAATGTTGTACCCTAATGTAGAAGAATTACGCCAAAACTATTTGAAGATAATGGCAGAACCTGATTTCAAAAAGGACTTCGATAAACTCCTGAAAGAATATGTAGGCCGACCAACCCCTTTATATTTTGCTAAACGATTATCCAAAAAATATAATACAAAGATATACCTCAAGCGTGAAGATTTATGCCATACGGGAGCGCATAAAATAAACAATACAATAGGACAGATTTTGATGGCCAAGCGTCTCAAAAAAACCCGTATTATAGCCGAAACCGGCGCTGGGCAACATGGCGTAGCAACGGCGACTGTGTGTGCCTTAGCAGGTTTGGAATGTATTGTGTATATGGGCGAAATTGATATTGCACGTCAGGCGCCTAATGTGGCACGCATGAAAATGCTAGGTGCGGAAGTTCGCCCTGCAATTTCAGGAAGCCGTACTTTAAAAGATGCGACTAATGAAGCGATACGGGATTGGATTAATAACCCTGTAGACACCCATTATATTATAGGAAGTGCAGTGGGACCACATCCCTACCCTGATATGGTTGCCCGTTTTCAATCGGTCGTATCTGAAGAAACCAAATGGCAATTAAAAGAAGCTGAAGGTCGCGAAAACCCTGACTATGTTGTGGCTTGTGTGGGTGGCGGCAGTAATGCTGCAGGCGCCTATTACCATTATTTGAATGAACCTAATGTAAAACTCATTGCTGTAGAAGCTGCTGGTAAAGGAATTTATACCGGCGAGAGTGCCGCAACTTCCGTCCTTGGAAAAGAAGGTGTGATCCACGGAAGTAAAACTTTACTCATGCAAACCAATGATGGACAAATAACAGAACCTTATTCTATTTCGGCAGGGCTTGATTATCCTGGAGTTGGCCCTATGCATGCACATTTGTATGAAACAAAACGTGCCGAATTTATATCGGTGACCGACGATGAGGCCATGACAGCTGGATTGGAGTTATCGCAACTCGAAGGCATCATTCCTGCGATAGAAACCTCCCATGCGTTGGCTATTTTTGAAGATAAAAAATTCAAGCCTGAGGATGTGGTAGTCATTAGTTTATCGGGACGTGGCGACAAAGATTTGAATACCTATATTGATTATTTTAAACTTTAAGATTGTGAATAGAATACAAGCAAAATTACAAGAAGATAAAAAACTATTATCCATTTATTTTACGGCGGGATACCCTAATTTAAATGACACCGTTACAACGATTCAAAATTTAGAGAAAAATGGCGTTGATATGATTGAAATTGGATTGCCGTTTAGCGATCCGTTGGCCGATGGCCCTACCATTCAAGCGAGTTCTACTCAAGCCTTACACAATGGCATGACTTCAACGGTCTTGTTTGATCAACTAAAAGACATTCGACAAACTGTGTCTATCCCTTTGATTTTGATGGGGTATTTTAATCCAATGCTGCAATATGGAGTTGAAGCTTTTTGTAAAAAATGCCAAGAGGTCGGGATTGATGGATTGATCATTCCTGACTTGCCGGTAGAAGTCTATCACGAGGAATATAAAGCCATTTTTGAACGGTATGGATTGCTCAATGTCTTTTTGATTACGCCACAAACAAGCGAAGCACGCATCCGTTATATGGACAGCATTTCCGATGGATTTATATATATGGTGAGTAGTGCCAGCACCACAGGAAGTCAAAGTGGATTTGGAAACGAACAAACGGATTACTTTAAGCGTATTGCCGACCTTAAGCTTACCAACCCACATATTATTGGGTTTGGTATTTCAGATCATGAAACCTTTAGTCAAGCCACGCAGTATGCCAAAGGGGCGATTATTGGCAGTGCGTTTATAAAGCACGTAACGGCGCATGGAGTGAATGATTTGGGAGCGTTTACAGAACCTTTACTGAACGGTTAATAAAGATACTTCACTTATTAAAATCACGTATGTCTTAGGAGGAGCGTGATTTTTTTATATATTTATAACTGATTTTGACCCCAAGTCTAAATCTTCATAAGTAGCTTAACCGAAGCTAGATACATATTTTGTTTGAATGATAAGTGATCCTTGGGGAAACTAGTGACACAATACATGCTGTATTTGGATGTATTGAACCACTCAAAACAAAAATATAAGCAAAATATAAACCACTAATGGTTTATATGCACTAGTTATGCAACATTAAAAAAAACATCGAGAGTGAAAAAAATAATCCTGATTTTGACTTTGATAATTAGTTCTGTAACGTATTCTCAAGATTTACCAACAGAACCAGCAAATGGATTTGCATTTCCGTTGGTTACAAAATTTACTATAAAAATGCACCCAACTGATTCAACGAGTTTTGATTATTCTATAATTGAGTTTGAGCCATTTCAAAAAATTGTTGACACTTACGAAAATGACTCGCTGTTTAAAGATTCTGACGAAAAAAATGGAACAATTGAATTCTATTTTTGTTTAGGAACAAGCGGAAAAACGGACGAGGAAAAAGAAAAAAACATGAAAGTCTTATTACTAATGAAAAATCGGACTGAAAATACATTTGAATACAATTCCGATATACAAACAGAGGAAAATGGGGAATTTAAAACAACTTCAAACGTTGGAACATATTCCGGAGCGCGAGGAACTGAAATATGGCCCTATATGATTCAACAAATCGGACTAAATAACTTTAAAATTACGGAATAAAACGTTGCACAACTAAGTATAAAAACAATAAGAGTTTTAATGCTTAATCCAAAGTTTAGAGTTTTAAACCAAGTCCGTGCATCAATACTAAAAAGTCTTACCAAACTTTAAACCCTAACAAAACCTAAATGTTTATTGTCAGAACAACCAAAAGATTAATAACTTCTTAACGCGTTTACGAATTCTAAGTCCCGTTCTTTGTAAGGATGGCAGGAATAGATTTCAATTACGGAAAAGGGGTTACGTTCAGTAAACACATCGCCAAAGAGGTATCCGATTTTGATCGGGTGTTTGGGGTGTTTAAAGAACTTTTGACGCATACTTCAGGTGATATTGAAGAAGCCTTTGAATGGCTCAATACGCTTGACAATGAGTATAATATCTTTAACGAAAACTACTCATTAGAAGATTTTGAAGAAGACCTTAAAAAGCGGGGCTATATCAAAGAAGATATTGATCCGGATGCTGCTAAATCAGGAAACGGAACTGGGAAAGGAAAAAACAGGTTGACTGCCAAACTTGAATCTGCGTTGCGAGATTATGCCCTCAACCAGATTTTTGGAAAACTTAAAAAGAGTGGTCTCGGAAATCATAACACAAAAAAAATTGGGGTTGGTGATGAGCGTGATGGTGAAAATAGAGCGTTTCAATTTGGAGATGATTTGTCGAGAGTCAACATGACCGAGAGTTTGAAAAATGCACAAATCAATAATGGTATTTCAGACATACGCTTAACAGAAAATGATTTAATTGTTGAGGAAACGAAACACAAAGCACAAATGAGTACAGTGCTAATGATAGACATCAGTCACTCTATGATTTTGTATGGTGAAGACCGCATCACACCCGCCAAAAAAGTAGCGATGGCTTTGGTGGAGTTGATCCATCGGAAGTATCCAAAAGATTCCATTGATATTATTGTATTTGGAAATGAAGCCTGGCCCATTAAGGTGAAAGACCTCCCCTATTTAAAAGTAGGCCCGTACCACACAAATACAGTTGCTGGACTGGAATTGGCTATGGATATTTTACGTCGAAAACGGAATACAAACAAACAAATTTTTATGATTACGGACGGCAAGCCGAGCTGTATTCAGCTGCCTTCTGGAGAGTTTTATAAAAACAGTAACGGCTTGGACGATATGATCGTATCAAAATGCCTAAACAAGGCCGCACAAGCACGGAAATTAAAAATTCCAATTACCACGTTTATGATTGCCCAAGACCCTTACCTGCGTCAGTTTGTAGAGTTGTTCACGGCTCAAAATCAGGGGAAAGCCTTTTTAACGGGGCTATCTGGTTTGGGAGAAATGATATTTGAAGATTACGAAAAAAATAGAATTAAAAGAATATGAGTAAAGAAATCACCTTTAAAGAATTAAAAAATTCGGACTATAAAAATCAAACAATTAACCAAGAAATTCAGGCAAATTTAATTGCGCGTATCAAAGCAAAAAAGCCCGTTTTTGAAGGGCTTTATGGGTATGAAGATACGGTTGTACCGCAATTAAAAAAGGCGATTATTGCTGGTCATCATATCAATTTATTGGGATTGCGTGGACAAGCGAAAACCAAAATTGCTAGAAGCATGGTGGACTTACTCGATGAATATATGCCAATTGTAAAAGGCTCTGAAATCAATGACAGTCCCTTTGAACCAATCTCAAAATATGCACGAGATTTGATCGCCGAAATGGGTGACAAAACCCCTATTACTTGGGTACATCGGTCCAATCGATTCTTTGAAAAATTAGCAACTCCTGATGTAAACGTATCTGATTTGATTGGAGATATTGACCCGATTAAAGCAGCGACTTTAAAACTCCTATATTCCGATGAGCGCGTCTTACATTACGGGATGATCCCACGTGCCAATAGGTGTATATTCGTGTTAAACGAACTGCCCGATTTACAAGCACGTATTCAAGTGTCTTTATTTAATATTCTACAGGAAGGTGACATTCAAATACGAGGGTTTCAGCTAAGAATGCCCCTAGACATTCAATTTGTGTTTACAGCCAACCCAGAAGATTACACCAATAGAGGCAGTATTGTGACGCCCTTAAAAGATCGAATCGGTTCGCAGATTTTTACGCACTATCCAAAATCAATTGCACTGGCTCGGGAAATTACAGCACAAGAAGCAAGAGTATCCAAACAAGATAAAGAAAGTATCATTGTTCCTGACTTGGCCAAAAACCTGCTAGAACAAGTGGCCTTTACGGCTCGTAAAAGTGAATATGTAGATGCCAAAAGCGGTGTGAGTGCGCGTCTCACAATCAGTGCTATGGAGAATCTAATGGCTGCCGCAAAATTAAGATTAATTGAAACGGAGGCTTCAAAAACAACCATTCGTTTGGTTGATTTTATGTCGATCATCCCATCCATTACGGGAAAAATTGAGTTGGTATATGAAGGGGAGCAAGAAGGAGCCGACGAGGTTGCTAAAATTCTTATAGACAATGCTGTCATGATTCAATTTGGTCAGCTATTTCCCCGCATTTCAAAACTAGAAAAAGAGGGGGTTAAAACGCCTTATACAGATTTGATTCAATGGTTCGATACTAATTTTATTGAATTGAACTATACGGACACGGATGAGGAATTTTTTAGCAGTCTTAAATCTATAAAACCCTTAGTCGCTATTGTTGAAGCACATACTCATGAACTAAGTGAGGAAGATCAAGCTTTTTGCATGGAACTGATTTTATGGGGATTGACGGTTCACAATAAATTAGATAAATCTGAAAATAATACCGCTTTTAAATTTGATTCCGCTGGAATCAATCAATATTTCAATAGAAATAAATAGTGTGAAAATTTTACCTTTAATGGAGGAGTGTATTCTAGCTTGTTTATACATTCGCTAGGTTTATTTAAGCAACCCTAAGAACACACTTCGTCAAAAACCATCATTAATCTTCAGTTGTACATTAAATAAATTTTGTTAGATTTATAGATAAAATGTTTAAACACCTAAACATAGCATTTATATAAATCACACAATGGTTATAAGCAACAGTAGTTTAGAGGATCTTTCTGAAATATTCAGATTATACAAATTGGCAACGGATTTACAAAAACTAAAATTCCCTCAAAACCAATGGCCTTTGTTTGACCAAAAGCTCATCAGCACAGAAATCATTGAGGACAGACAATTTAAATTAATTATTGACAATACAATTGCGTGTGTTTGGGCTGTAACTTTTACGGATGAGCAAATATGGGAAGCTCGCGAAAACTACCTGTCAATTTATATACACCGCATTGCAACAAACCCAAAATTTAGAGGTAATAACTATGTACAAACCATTGTGGATTGGGCTAAAGATTATGCAGTAAAGCAAAATAAACGGTTTATTAGAATGGATACTTGCGGAGAAAACAAAAAACTAATCAGCCATTACACAAATTGTGGGTTTGATTATTTGGGAATGAAAAAATTAAAAAACACTTCGAATCTACCCTCACATTATCGACATGCAGAGGTGTGTTTTTTTGAAATAAAACTATAACATACAGCCTACAAATAATTGATTATAAATTAATTGTGAGTAGATAATGTTAAGTAAATTGCAATATTACTTAAACAATTCATATATTTAGATTTAGATTTAGATTTAGAAAAATAGAAATATAATTCAAATAATGATTATGAGTAAGCCTACGTATGAAGAATTAGCCCTTAAAATTAAAGCACAATAAACAACTATTGAAAGTCTAAGACAAGATGAGTTACAGCTTCGGCAGTTTTTTGATTCAGTCCCTAAAAGTATGAAGATCATTGAACTCATTAAAAAAGATAACGAAGATGCCGAAGATTATTATTATCGAGATGTAAATTCAAGCTTCATGAAATTAGTTGGAAAAACAAAATCACAGCTGATTGGCAAACGCTTCAAAGAACTATTTAGTTCTGTTGACACGTACTGGTTGGAAATTTACAATGAAATAGCAAATAATGGCACATCGATAAATTACAAGAACAAAAAAACAAACAATGGTAAATATTATGAAATATTTGCTTGGGAAATAGAAAAAAATTTAATCGCTGTAATTTTTGCAGACAATACAGAACGGAAAACGAAAAATTAAAAATTATAGCAGATAAAGAGAGGGCAGAAAAAAGCGATCGAATTAAGAACGATTTTATAAGCAATCTATCACACGAAATCCGAACCCCAATGAATGGGATTTTAGGATTTACAAAATTTCTGAACGACCCAAATTTATCAGATATTAAACGAAAACATTATGTAAATATCATTCAGAGCAGCGGAAATCAGTTGATGCGTACGATGGATGATCTTTTAGAATTTTCGAAATTAGGAACAAAACAAGTGAAAGCTATCGAAAAAGAAGTTTGCTTGAATGATTTTTTATTGGAATTATTTACTGTTTTTGATGTGAAGGCAAGAGAAAATAAAATACCTTTATATTTGAGAAAAGGGCTAAATGACAAACAAAGTACCATTTTAATTGATGAAAGTAAATTAAATAATGTTCTAGGCAATTTACTTGAAAATGCCCTTAAATTCACAAAAGAAGGGTTTATAGAATTTGGCTACAATCTAGTAGATTCTAAGTTAGAGATTTATGTTAAAGACACTGGAGATGGTATTAAGCCTAAACGTCAAAAGTCTGTTTTTGAACGTTTTTCAAAAGAAGAAGAAGAATCCACAAAAAACATTGGTGGATTAGGTTTGGGATTATGGATCGCTAGAGAAAATACAAATTTACTTGAAGGAAAAATTACACTTAAATCCAAAAAACATAAAGGAAGTACTTTTTTTGTGACACTTCCATACACACCAACACTAGGCAACTCAGATATAAAAACATCTACTCCTATTTTAAAAGAAGAAGAACAACTAGAAGAACAACAGGAGGAAGACCACAAATGCAACATTTTAATTGCTGAAGATGAAGAAATAAATTTTATGTTTCTAGAAATATTATTAAAAAAACAAATTGATTTAAATTGTAATATTATTCATGCAAAAAACGGAGTAGAAGCCGTTGAAATTTGTCAAAAAAACAGAGAGATTGATTTTGTGTTAATGGACTTAAAAATGCCTGTTATGGATGGTTTTGAGGCTATAAAATTGATAAAACAATTTCGCCCAGAATTACCAATTGTTGCGCAAACAGCCTTTTCATCAACTGAAGATAAAGAGCGCGTATTTGCCGCAGGATTCAATGATTTTCTTTCAAAACCAATAAGCAAAGAAGCACTTAGCGATGTCATTAACAGGCAAAAAGAACAAAAAAGAATTAACGAAAGTATCAACTTTAAAAACTAATAAACGTAATCAGATTGAACTGATCTCGACTCGAATTTTCAAAAAGCTGATTCATATACCCTGCTTCTATACGAGCATTTTTGTGAAGTTGATACCCCAACCCTAAATACACACGGTTACGGTCAAATACCTCACTTTCGGTGTTCATAAACACTTCGTTATACGCCGATACATATAGCTTTGAAGGTAAGTCCTCATTTTTAATCAATGGGATTTTAAGCCCCAAAAAATAACGCAGTCGCATTTTAAAATCTGCCTCAACGAAGCGTTGTTCAAATCGGTAACGATGACTTAAAGAAATACTCCCAATATTTTGTTTTGATGTGAATTGCTGAAAAATACGATGCTCATTAATATCAATTTTTTCTTGAGTATTTGCAATATAGTTTTGTGATATTATATAACCATAGCCCAACAATAAATTGTGATTGTTTTCAGACAAATTGTAGCCCACTCCTGTCCGAAGGAGCAACTGTTCTAAATCGCCAATAGCATCATAATTTCGGTATTGAACTTCGTTGTGAATATTCCATTTACTATTCACTTTTTTGTTACCAATATAAATCAACCAATTTCCAAAATCACTGCTCTGGGCGGCTGCAATATAAGGCAGCATTAACACACAGGTGAATGCTGCCATAAAGAGATTTGATTTTTTAAGCATAAAACGTCACTTTTCCATTGGCGATGTCATACATCCCACCAATAATCATTAATTCGCCATTAGCTTCCATTTCCTTAAGAATAGCACTTTTGCTACGAATATCATTTAGGGTCATTTCAACATTTTTTGCCGCTACAGTGTTTACAAAATTGATGTTACCTGATGTTCTCGACGCTTCATCTTCAGGAAGAGCAACCGCTTCAACTGCAGGCTCAATTTTATTGATAAGGGCTGTTAAATTCCCCATACGTGCGTGGTCGCAAGCGCCTTTGACAGCCCCACAAGCGGTATGTCCTAATACTACCAATACTTTGGTTCCTGCAAGTTTACATGCAAACTCCATACTTCCTAAAATATCTTCGTTGACAAAATTTCCAGCAATACGAATACTGAACAAATCACCAATACCCTGATCAAAAATATGCTCGGCAGATACGCGGGAATCAATACAATGTAAAACAGTAGCAAAAGGATATTGCCCAGTACTCGTCGCTTCTACTTGTGCGTTTAAATCTCTCACAACTTGGGTTGCAGTTATAAAACGTTCGTTACCATCTTTTAAGGCTTGTAAGGACGTTTCTGGGGTCATTGCCGCTTGGCTTTCTTTAGTGTGTGCTTTCATAACTTTTAATATTTTTATTTATTTATTTAAACTATTTGTGGACGTAATTGAAAAAACTGTATAAAACTATCAGGATTTTCCACAACTCCTCTGACAGATATTAATTTGATATCAATGTGTCTTTGACGTGCTTTTTCAGAAAAATCTTCCAAAATTTCAATGATATCGTTGTCAAGATAACGCGTTTTAGTGACATCTAGTTCTAAATAACTTTCTCTTGCTAAATTATCTAACTCTTTAAGAATTGCTCCTTTATTAAAAAAAGTAACTTCTTCTGCCAGGGTCATTTTAATTTTTTGCACACCATTACTCTTGTCTTCAATATGCAAGAAATGTGAGTTCTGAAAACTCTTTATCAAAATCACAACAATTCCAACGGCTAGACCCAATGCGATTCCAACTAAAAGGTCTGTAAATATAATTCCTAAAATCGTCACAATGAAGGGGGTAAACTGTTTCCATCCCAATCGATACATTTCAATAAACAATGCAGGTTTCGCTAATTTGTAGCCAACAATAAACAAGACTGCTGCCAACACAGAAAGTGGAATTTTATTTAACAAATTTGGAATTAAAATTACCGATATTAATAATAGAAATCCGTGAATAATAGCTGACATTTTTGTTTTTCCACCCGACTGGATATTAGCTGAGCTACGAACAATCACTTGTGTTACTGGTAACCCACCTGTCATCCCTGAAAGTATATTTCCAATACCCTGAGCTAACAACTCTCTATTTGTAGGCGTCACACGTTTTAACGGATCTATTTTATCGGTTGCTTCTACACATAATAGCGTTTCTAAACTTGCGACTAAGGCAATGGTAAACGCAACAATCCATATTTCAGGGTTGCTGATAGCTCCAAAGTTTGGAAAACTGAATTGCGCAAAGAAAGAGGCTGCATCTTCTGGAACAGGAACGCTCACCAATAAATCTGGAGAAATTCCCCATTGCGAGCTCCCCTTGGTACTTATAAAATAAATAATCCCCGCAGCAACAGCGACCAAGGGCCCTTGAATCAATTTAAAGAATTTCCCTTTATCATTTAACACCTCACTCCATAGTAGCAATATGGCCAACGCTAAAAGCGCTATAACTGTAGCTCCTGGACTAATGAAGTTTATGGCGTTTAATATTTCCGAAAATGTATTTTCGCCATCCACTTTAAAAAATGCAAAATTCCCTTCTGGATCGGAGTTATATCCAAAGAAATGTGGGATTTGCTTTAAAACGATAATAATTCCGATTCCTGTAAGCATTCCCTTGATAACTGAAGAAGGAAAATAGTAACCTATTACTCCCGCTCTAAGGATACCAAACAGAAACTGAATTGCACCCCCTAATACAACGGCGAGTAAAAAGTTTTCGAAACTCCCAAGAGTTCCAATTGCGGTTAAGACAATAGCTGCCAAACCTGCTGCGGGACCACTAACGCCTACAGATGATTTACTGATAGCCCCTACAACAACACCGCCGACGATTCCTGCTATAAGTCCTGAAAAAAGTGGAGCTCCACTAGCCAAAGCTATTCCTAAACATAGCGGTAACGCCACAAAGAATACAACAATACTAGAAGGTAGGTCTGATTTTAAATTTTTGAATGGGTTCGAACTGTTCATTATGATATAGTATATGATATTTGAGCAATACGTAGAAGTATTACTCTGGTTTGATTTTAATAATTTTAATGTAATTGAGATGATTTAAAGAAGGCGTCCACTTCTAGCAGAGCCTCTAAATGGTGAAAAGACTAGGCTATTTCTGGTGGTGGATCATGGGTGTCAATGGTGATGTCCATTTTTAAAAAATGCATTCCAAAAATAGAAGCTTTTTTAATAACATCCGATGAAGTTGGTTCTTCATATATAAATCGAAGCTCCACTTTTTTGTTTTTTTCATCTTCTGTCTCTTGCTTTTCTTTTTCGCTAGAATCATTTTCAGCTTCTATATCGAGCCATGAAAAAGCTTGTGGATCTGAGACACGCATCGATTCTACTACAGGCTGCAAAATGATAGATCCAAATACCAATGCAAACATTAGTACTCTAAACCCAAGTGCTATGAGGATAGAAAACTGCTTCATTTGTTTGAAAGGGTATTAAAAACCAAATCGGTGTAAAAGCGAACAATATTATTTTTACCTTCTTCAAAATCAGTTAAAGAGGGTAAATGTTTTGAAAAATAACGCTGGTGGTGAGCACCTTCAATGACTGTTGAAATTAACATGTGTGGAAACTCATATCTCGGATTGATTTCAGTTACAAAATCACTGACGCGTTGCACCACACGTTTGTAAGTTTTGTAATACCCTTTTTGATTCTCACTGTCAATCGCTTTTGTATGATAGGCCTTAGAAGACTCCGTTATAATAATTTTGTTTAGCAGAACTTCGTTGATATATGAAAAGGCATTGTCTTCCGTTACTTCAGCGGTCAGTATAGAAATAGCTTCGGTAAGCCGTGCTTGAACGGAAGGTACATTTAGTGTGGCAAACACCAACCTGTATTCGATCCAACTCCAGTACCAATTAATCAAATAGACCAAAAGAGCGTGTTTACTATCAAAATAACGATAAACCGAACTTTCATTGGAACCTATTTCGAGACCCAGCTTTTTGAATGTAAAATCTTCAAAACCTAAGCGATCGATCATTTCAATGCTTTTGGAAACAATTTTTTGTCCCAGTACAGAAGATTCTGGATCTTTTGTGTAAAGATCTGGACTAATGGTGATATGTAACTGAAGCTTATCCATAATTATAGTTGGCAAATATAATAGTAATACTATTAACTTTAAATAGTTTAACATTTATTTCACAACCAAAAGCAACAAAAATAGAAGCATTTTGGTTGAATGTATTTTTTATTGTAGGTTTATGGCAGACTTAGACCTCAAATCTGATTCTTCAAAACCAATAAAACCAAGAGTAACTATTTTTTACTGTAAGTAAGACGCTTGTACAGGCGCCTGTTTTTGATGCATCTTATTTTGAAGGATGCTATTTAAGTAAATTAAAACCTAATCTATGAATGAACTTTTAATCGTATCGATCCTATTGCTAATGGGTGCGCAGTTTGGAATTGCATTAACAGCCACAGTCATTGTGCATCCAATTTTGCTCATGGCAAAAAAAACAACTGCTATTGAAGTTTTTAAACCCTTTTTTGACAAAACACATATATGGGTTTTAATACTATCAATCATTGTAACCCTTTTAGCATTGGCATATTCTATATTAACGGAGAATTGGTGGTGGTTTGGAACCTCAATGCTTATGCATTTAAATGGACCCTACACCATCGTTTATATGATGCCACTAAATAGACGGCTTATGGACCCAGATGTTGATCCAACATCAGATCAAACAGCAAACGACATCAAAAAATGGGGAACACTGCATTTGGTAAGAACCATACTTAACGGAGTCATCTTTTTAGCTTTCATAGTTTTGGCAGTTTGTACGATGTGAAAAAATACAGAGATTAATTGTTTTTTTTGCACTTGATAGATAAACCTAAGATCCTAGAAAGAGTAAGTTTAAAAACCTAAAACACCACCACCCTACTTCGTCTTTAAAAACTTCAAATAAAGATTCTCCACTTTGGTACGCGCCCATGGGGTACGTCTGAGAAATTTTAAGCTGGATTTTAGTGTGGGATCATCTGTAAAACAACGGATATTAATTTTCTCGCCCATTGCTTCCCAGCCATAATGAGCTTCAAGATCAATAAGGATTTGTTCCAGTTTTACACCATGTAAGGGATTGTTTGGTTGGGATTCCATAAAATTAACGGCGTCGGTTGTTGTTCGATCGGTTCCCTCCTCGTGCAGACCCCTGACGGTTGTTGCTTGGACGACCACCACCACGTTTTTGACGACCACCCCCTTGTTTTGGTGGCACCGTAGAGGCATTTGGATCAGGCTCAAACCCTTCAACAATTTCTTTATTAAAACGTTGTTTGGTCAATTTCTCAATAGATGAGAGATAAGAAGTTTCTTCTGCACACACTAACGATAAAGCCACTCCATTAGCACCCGCACGACCTGTACGACCAATACGGTGTACATAATCTTCTGGAATGTTAGGGAGCTCATAATTAACTACATGAGGCAATAAAGGAATGTCCAAGCCACGTGCAGCAATATCAGTTGCTACCAACACACGAATGTCATGATTTTTAAAACCTGCCAAGGCACGTGTTCGTGCTCCCTGACTCTTATTTCCATGAATTGCCATCGCAGAAATACGCGCACTTTCTAGCTTTTTACAAAGGTTATTAGCACCATGTTTAGTACGTGTAAACACCAACACTTGTTGCCACTGCCCATCTTGAATTAATTTGATAAGAAGGCTTGTTTTTTTCTCTTTTGCAACTCTATAAATCTGTTGAGCTATCGCTTCAACGGTCGTGTTTTCTGGCGTTGCTTCTACAAGAGTAGGACGTTGTAAAATAGTTTGTGCTAAACTTTTTATTTCTCTTGAAAATGTCGCTGAAAACATTAAATTTTGACGTCTAGAAGGAATCAATGATCTGATTTTATCTATGTCACGTTTAAAACCCATGTCCAACATACGGTCGGCTTCATCGAGTACAAAAATCTCTACTTTAGATAACGATAAATGACCTTGGTTTTCCAAATCAATCAAGCGTCCTGGAGTCGCTACTAAAACATCTACTCCATTGCGGAGTTGTTTAATTTGCGGGTTTTGATTTACACCACCAAAAATAACAGCGGCACGTAAGTCCAAAAATTTGCTGTAATGCTTCACATTTGTATAAACCTGATCCGCTAATTCTCGAGTTGGCGTCAAAACCAACGCACGTACGGGACGGCGGTGTGGTACAGGGTTTTTGGATAAAATTTGTAGCATTGGCAGTGTAAACCCTGCTGTTTTTCCTGTTCCTGTTTGAGCTGATGCTAATACATCAAGACCCTCAAGAATTGGAGGGATTGCTTTTTGTTGAATAGGAGATGGAGTTTCGTAGCCCTGTAAACGAACTGCTTTTAGTAAGGCTTCGATGAGGCCTAAAGATTGAAATGTCATATGTTATGTTTTGAAAATGACAGTATGCAATACGATAGGTCATTCCGAACGGTGCCACAAAGGTACGTCTTATTTTAAATAATTAGCGTGTGAACACCAATTTAGTATCCGTTGACAAATTCGCATCAAACGCGTAGCCATCTGTTGTAAACGTTTTTAAATCTTCGGCAGTTTCCACAGCGTTCTCAATGATGTAACGCGTCATATAGCCACGGGCTAGTTTGGCAAAAATAGCAATGGTTTTATAGTGTCCATTTTTAAATTCTTTAAAATCAACATGAATCACAGGGACTTTAAGAACTTTGACATCTATCGCTTTAAAATATTCTTGACTTGCTAAGTTGACAAATAACTCTCCTTCTTTGAGCTCATTATTCAAAGCCGTGGTTACTTTTTGACGCCAAAACTCATAGAGATTTTTAGATTTACCAACTGGGAATTTTGTTCCCATTTCCAAGCGATATGGCTGCACTAAATCCAACGGTTTCAAAAGTCCGTATAATCCTGAAATAATGCGAACAGAGTCTTGTAAAGTCTCTATTTTTGATTCTTCAATAGTGTAGGAGTCTAATCCACGATATACATCCCCGCTAAACGCATAAATTGCAGGTCGGGCATTTTGAGCCGTAAAAGGCACTGCCCAATCTTGATTGCGCTCATAATTTAGTTGCCCCAAATTAGATGAAATATGCATCAATTCCGTTAGGGCTTTCGCTGATTTCTTTTTAAGAAGTGTGTTCAGCTGTTGTGCTTCACTCAAAAAACAACTGTCGGTGCTTGAAGTGGTCGGCAATGCACTTTCATAATTTAATGATTTCGCAGGTGAGATAACTAATTTCATGTGTCTATTTTTAATACTTTTTAACGGTCACATGTTTTCGCGATTAATCATCATATTGGATGATACTGTTTTTAACATGCTCGTTTTATAAAATATATTTGTGATTCAAAGTTAAAACACTAAGGTTGAACTCTAAAAAAAATTATATTTATAATTTCTATATATCAATACTCAAAATTGATGCTTCTAAATTTTTGTCTTATTCCAGATGATTCGAATAGCTTTCCCATTTTTCTATACAGTTTTGCATATCCTGAGGAATTTTGGTTGTGAAAGACATTTTTTTTCCAGTAGTTGGATGAATAAACCCTAAGGTTTTGGCGTGCAAAGCTTGACGCGGAAGGGTTTTAAAACAATTATCCACAAACTGCTTGTATTTGGTAAAGGTTGTTCCTTTCAGAATCCGCTCGCCTCCATACCGTTCATCATTAAAAAGCGTATGTCCAATGTATTTCATATGTACCCGTATTTGGTGCGTACGACCTGTCTCCAAACGACAGCTTAACAGGGTTACATAGCCCAAACGTTGAAGAATTTTATAATGAGTCACAGCCGGTTTGCCATTGTCAGCTTCGTCTCCAAAATAGACCGTATTTTGCAATCTGTTTTTTGGGTGACGTCCAATATTGCCTTCAATTGTACCTTCGTCTAATTCAACATTCCCCCATACCAAAGCAACATACTCGCGCTCACTTGTTTTGGCTTTAAACTGTGCCGATAAATGAGCCATTGCAATTTCGGTTTTAGCAACTACCAACAACCCACTTGTGTCTTTATCAATTCGATGTACCAGTCCCGGGCGGTTGCTGCTATTATTGGGTAAATTGTCAAAATGAAACAACAAGGCATTAATCAAGGTGCCCGAATAATTTCCATGACCTGGATGGACAACCATACCTGGAGCTTTGTTAACTACCAATAAATCTTCATCTTCATAGACAACATCGATTGGAAGGTCTTCTGGAACTAATAGATTTTCATAAGGGGGATGCTCAAATAAAACGCGAATTTTATCCAATGGTTTCACTTTATAATTTGATTTTACTGCAATCTCATTCACTAAAATACTTCCATCCTTAGCAGCGGCTTGAATTTTATTTCGAGTTGCATTTTCAACAAAATTCATAAGATACTTATCGATTCTTAAAGGCTGCTGCCCTTTTTCGACCGTGAATGTATAATGCTCATGCAATTCATTTTCATTCACTAATAATTCATTTGATTCTTCCATGGTTAATTATTACTTTCGAACTCCGTTCCCTAAAACCAGGTCGATTTTCGAGGTCTTTGGAAGCATCGTACCTGCTTCGATGATTTGGCCATTGTGGCGTAATTGTAAAACTTCATTTTTCCCTAAATCATTCCTATAAATCTTGGCACCAATTTGGAACCCCACTGCTTCGAGCGAAGGTTTAGCTTGTCGGAACGTACGACGAATGACATCTGGAACTGCTACTGTTCTGTAGGCAGAAGGATTGAGAATTAAATATATTTTTCGACCTTCTTTCACTTGACTTCCCTCCAAAGGATCTTGTTCGATCACGGCCCCTTTGGGGTAGTTAGGATTATAGTTTGAGGAATCTTGAACTTCACTTCGGAGTTCATACTCTTTAATAAGAAGCTGAGCAGCGTCAAAAGTTTTTCCTGTAAGTGCTGGAACCGTCACAAATGCCCCATGATTGGTATAAGATTTGAGCCACTTAAGAGCTAAAAACCCAAAAACGACTGAAACTATAAACGCAAGGATTAATTGCTTTATAAACGATTTACTGAACAAGAATTTAATAAAATTCATAGCTTTTTTTATAATGTAACAAAGCTAAACAAATAATTGTGTCCTTAAAATCTTTAGCTTGTTTAGTTTGAAGTTAATATATTTAGTTGAAAATGATTTTGATTTAATATAAAAGTAATATTTTTACTGTATAAACGTAGAAATGAAAAAAAATATTGCCATTATAATGGGTGGATATTCTAGCGAATATTTAATCTCTTTAAAAAGCGGAAAGATGGTTTACGACAGTTTACCTAAAGCAAGCTACAATGCGTATTGCATCCATATTTTTAAAGATAAATGGGTGTATGTCACAGAAGACTCCACAGAACACCCCATTAATAAAGCTGATTTTTCTATCGTTATTGGAGGTTCAAAAATTAATTTTGACTGTGTATTTAATGCCATTCATGGCAGTCCCGGAGAAGATGGAATTATTCAATCGTATTTTGAGTTATTATCCATTCCACATACCAGTTGTGGTATGTATCAAGCGGCACTCACATTCAATAAACGTGATTGTTTGAGTGCCTTAAAACCCTATGGTGTTCTCACAGCGGATTCCTATTTTTTGAATGTTGGGGATGCAATTGACGCTTCAGCCATTGAAAAGGCTGTTGGATTTCCTTGTTTTGTAAAAGCTAATAAAGCCGGAAGTAGTTTTGGAATTACCAAAGTCTATTCAAAAACCGAATTGCCAGATGCTATAGAAACTGCCTTTAAAGAGGATGACGAACTTATTATTGAATCGTTTTTAGACGGCACTGAAGTCTCTGTCGGAGTAATTCGTTATAAAGGGAAAGTCAAAGTTCTTCCTATTACCGAGATTGTAACTGAAAATGACTTTTTTGATTATGAAGCAAAATACTTAGGGAAATCACAAGAAATTACTCCTGCACGTTTGAGCACAACGCAAGAAGAAGATGTTAGAAAGGCTGCAAAACATATTTACGAAGTTTTGAAATTAGATGGGTTTTCTCGAAGCGAATTTATTTTTAAAGACAATAAGCCTCATTTCTTAGAAGTCAATACAATTCCAGGACTTACTAAGGAAAGCATATTACCTCAACAAGCAGCTCAGGCAGGAATTTCATTGCCCGAATTGTTTGAGAACGCAATTCAACAAGCACTTCAGAAAAATTCTTAACTTTACCGCATGAAGAAAGCAATTTTCCCAGGATCCTTTGACCCTATTACTTTAGGGCACTTAGACATTGTTAATAGAGGAGTAACCTTATTTGACGAAGTGATTATTGCCATTGGCGAAAATTCTTCTAAAGACTATATGTTTTCATTGGAAGAACGCAAAAGGTTTATTGTGGATGCGTTTAAAGACAACCCAAAAGTAAAAGTTGTTTCCTATCAGGGGTTAACTACAGAATTTTGTAAAGAAATTGGTGTTGATTTTATCCTTAGAGGCTTGAGAAATCCAGCAGATTTTGAGTTTGAAAAAGCCATTGCACATACCAACCGACAATTATCCAAGGTAGAAACCGTCTTTTTATTGACCTCTACTCAAACTTCCTTTATATCCTCTTCAATTGTGAGAGAGATTATTCGTTTTAAGGGCGATTACAAAAAACTTGTTCCCGATACCGTACGTATTCAAAAACCCTAGAGTTTATATTCTGAAAGTCCTTCTGTAAAAGCTTCAGGATTTTCAGCTAAGTGGTAACGTGGGTCATCTATTGCCTCAATTATAATATCTTTAAAAAGTGGACTTGATTTGTATAACAAAACCTTACAGTCTTCACTTAGGTGTTTGAGGTGAATTGTTTTACCTTCTTCTTTATATTTGTTGACAAGATTTGAAATGGCTTCAATAGCAGAATGGTCACTCACTCTTGATTCAACAAAATCAATCTCTACAGATTGAGGGTCATTTTTTACATCAAACTTATCATTAAAAGTTTTGATACTTCCAAAGAACAAAGGGCCCCAAATTTCATATACTTTAGTACCATCAGCTTTGATCCGTTTTCGAGCACGAATACGTTTCGCATTTTCCCAAGAGAATACAAGTGCACTTACAATCACCCCAGAAATTACAGCGATTGCTAAGTCGAAAAAGACTGTCATCGAAGACACTAATATCAACACAAACACATCGGTTTTTGGGATTTTATTAATAATTCTAAAACTAGACCATGCAAAAGTACCAATGACCACCATAAACATCACTCCTACCAATGCAGCGATAGGAACTTGTTCTATAAGCCCTGATGCAAATAAGATAAATGCTAAAAGCGCGAGTGCAGCTACGATTCCAGAAAGGCGTCCTCTACCACCTCCTTTAATATTGATAATAGACTGTCCAATCATCGCACATCCACCCATACCACCAAACAATCCAGTAATGATGTTTGCACCCCCTTGAGCGATACATTCTTTATTGGAATTTCCACGTGTCTCAGTAAGTTCATCAATAAGGTTCAATGTCATTAAGGATTCAATCAATCCAATCGCTGCAAGAATCAATGCATAAGGCCCAATAAACTTTAAGGTTTCAAAATTAAGGGGGATCTTTTCAAAAATAGCCCACTGTGGAAGTGGCAACCCACCTTTTAAGCCTTCTCCACCACCATCTCTAATAAAACTTCCAACGGTTGCAACATCTAAGTTACCAAAAATTACAATTGCAGAAACCACCAAAATAGCAACAAGTGCTTCGGGTAATTTTTTAGTAATTTGAGGCAGTCCAAACATTATACCTATTGTCAAAGCAACCAAACCAATCATAGTCCATAAAGAAGCGCCTTGCATCCATACCATTTCACCGTTTTCAGACGTCATAAACATACTTAATTGGGAGAGAAAAATAACAATAGCCAATCCATTTACAAAACCCATCATTACAGGATGAGGAATCAAACGGACAAATTTTCCGAGCTTAAAAACACCTGCTAAAACTTGGATGATTCCCATTAAAATAACGGTCATAAAAAGATAGTACAGCCCTAATTCGTCGCCTTCGGCTCCCATAGCGTTACCACGTGCAACAAGGGTAACCATCACAACTGCTAAAGCACCTGTAGCTCCACTAATCATTCCGGGACGCCCTCCAAAAATAGAGGTAATCAAACCAATCATGAACGCTGCATACAATCCTACCAAAGGGTCAACACCTGCTACGAAAGCAAACGCGACGGCTTCTGGCACTAAAGCCAATGCTACGGTAAGACCGCTTAAAATATCATTTTTAACATTACTTGAACGCTTTCTAATAAACTCCATCATTTTCAGTCAATTTTGCTGGCAAAAATAAACTTATTGAAAATGATAACAACTGTAAAGCACGTTTAATTAAAGATTTTTATAACAACAACATCTTAACCCCCTTTAAATGAGTAGTTTGATGTTCGCATAGGAATTATTAAATACCTTTTGAAGTTTGGATTCAGGAATCCATTTAACTTTAGTAATCCCTTCCTTTTCTTGAGGAATTAGTTTTCCATCATATTCAGAATACATTTCAAACCAGTACGTTACTTTAATATAATTACGGTCATTCCTTTTGAATATATGATAGGTGATTTCCAAGGGCTTGGTAATACTTAACCCTGTGATGCCCGTTTCTTCTTCGACCTCACGAAGAGCGGTAAAATTAATCGTTTCTTTTGCCTCGGCTTTACCTTTGGGTAAATCCCATTTTCCATTTCTAAAAATAAACAATATTTCATTTTTTGGATTGTAAACTTTTCCACCACCTGCGATCACATTTGGTAATAGGGAAAGGAATTTTTTTAGAAGCACATCTTTATCGGGTCCAACAAGGCGTACTGAATTATATTTATCTTTTCTAAGTTTAGCAAGTACTTTGTTAATATCCACTGAATCAATCAGAATGTTCTTGAAATCTGTTTCAGTTTCTAGTTTGGTTGTGAGTACTATTGGTTTATTACCAACAAATATTTTATACATTGTTAATTAAAAACTAATTAATAGAAAGTAAAAGTAGTTATTTTTAGTAATTTTGACACATGATTTTCAACAAAAGTACCGCCAAAAAAACCGCAGAAGTATTACTTCAAATAAACGCCATAAAATTAAACCCAAAAAACCCCTTTACGTGGGCTTCGGGATGGAAGTCTCCAATCTATTGTGACAACCGTTTAGTTTTGTCGTTTCCAGTAGTAAGAAACTACATAAAAGAAGAAATTGCTAAAAACATAGAATTAGAGTTTGGAAAACCAGATGTTATAGCAGGTGTTGCAACAGGTGCAATCGGTATTGGGGCTTTGGTTGCAGAATATCTTGGGCTTCCTTTTGTTTATGTACGTCCAGAAGCAAAAAAACATGGGCGTCAAAATCAAATTGAAGGGTTTATTGAAAAAGGGCAAAATGTGGTGGTCGTAGAAGATTTGATCAGTACTGGAAAAAGCAGCCTAGTAGCGGTTGATGCATTGAAAGCTGCGGAAGTAAATGTTAAAGGAATGGTTGCTATTTTCACTTATGGCTTTGATATTTCGAAAGAAAATTTTGAAGCTAACAATGTAAATCTTTTTACACTTAGTAATTACGAAAGTTTGTTGGAACAAGCTTTAGACACAAACTTCATCAACCGAAGTGAAGTCGATGTGTTATCAAAATGGAATTCAAATCCGGCGGAGTGGACTGGTAAATAAATTTAGATATGAAATTAGAATCAACAAAAGTAAGCCTTGAAAAATCAGCTCAAGAAGTGTTTAATTTTTTAACAAATGTTGAAAATTTTGAACAATTGATGCCCGAAAACACAAGTAAGTTTAAACTCATTGACAGCGATACGTTTTTATTTGCCTTGAGTGGAATGCCAGAAATTGTTTTAAAGAAAAAATCGATGGAGTCCCCGCATACAATTGTGTTGGGTGCTGCTGGAGGAAAATTAGATTTCTCATTAACAGCTAAGATTGAATCTCCTGCTGAAAATCAAAGTGAAGTTCAATTGACATTTGAAGGAGATTTTAATGCCATGATGGCGATGATGATTAAAGCACCTATATCAAAATTTATAGAAACTTTAGCACTGAATATCCCAAAGGAAATTTAGTACAATAATTTCAACTCTTTTAAGTCAAACTCTTTTGTGGCATCTTCCATTTGCACGCATAATTTACCTGCATCTGTTACACCTCTAATGATGCCTGTAATCAAGGTTTTATCAGGCAATTCAAATGTAGAGGGTTTATCTTTTCTAAACAGATACGTTTCATATTCGGCATTTATAATCCCCTCTCCTTTTTCGGTATATAACTTAAAATAGATTTGAAGATTCTCAATGAGTTTATGAAGTAATTCATCTTTATCAAGTGTCATTCCTAAAATAGACTTTAAAGAGGTTACTTTAGGCAATCCTTTGAATAATTTTTGATTGACATTAAGTCCAATCCCAATCACAGAAAAATCGATCTTATTAGATTTAATTATATTTTCAATTAAAATTCCTGAAATTTTATGATGGTCTGACAAAATGTCGTTAGGCCATTTGATGGCTAATTTAGGGACACTGTAAGCTTCCAATGTTTTGATAATGGATAAAGAAACGAGAATACTCAAAAGGAATCGGCGAGGCAAAACAATGGAGGGCTCCTTCTTTAAAACGCTAAATGTAAGGTTTTTACCTTTTTCAGAAACCCACTCAGCCCCCATTTGCCCTTTGCCTTTGGTCTGGTGATTAGTAACGACCACACAAAAATCTTCTAACGCAGTATCCATCAACAATTGTTTTAAATAATTGTTAGTAGAATCAGTGGCATTAAGTTTGATTATCTGCATAGTTGAAATTGTGGCTCTAAATTATAATATAATTAAGACAATATAACACGTTTAGAGCCAAAAAAGTAATAAATTTGCACAGTAAAATTAATTCATGACAAAAAAAACACCTAGCGCAGACGAACTCATCACTTTCACAATTAATGGAATTGAAGACGTCAAAGGTCAAAATATTACTATTTTAGACTTAAGAGCTATCGAAAATACCGTTTGTGATTATTTCATCATTTGTGATGGAACATCCAATACTCAAGTCAATGCCATTGTTAGTTCAATACAAAAAAAGGTCAGTAAAAACACTAAGGACAAACCTTGGCATGTTGAAGGAAGTGAAAACGGCGAATGGGTACTGATGGACTATGTCCATGTAGTGGTTCATGTGTTTCAAAAACACATTCGTGAATACTACGATATCGAAAACCTTTGGGGGGATGCTAAGATCACCGAAATAGAAACCAGTTACTAAAAAATACGACTCATGTCTAACGAGAAAAAACCTAAAAATACAAAATTTAACGCCTATTGGATCTATGGAATTGCGATTGTGCTTTTCTTGGGTTTCAATCTGTTTTCGGGTGGATTAGGAGGCTCTCCAGAAGCCTCTACAACCCCTTCTCAGTTTTTTAAATTTCTAAAAAATGGTGACGTTAAAAAAGTTGAAATAGTCAACAAAAGAGAGGCTTTAGTATATCTAACAACAAAGGCTTCAAATAAAGAAGTTCATAAAAAAAACCAAAAGGAAAAACTTTTTCCTACAGGGTCTTCAAGTCCAAATTATCAATTTGAATTTGGAGATGTTCAGTTGTTTCAAAAACAATTGGAAGATGCCATTCAGGAAGAACAATTGGATACCGTTCTTGACTTTAGAACTGAAACAAATGCTTGGGGCGATATTTTATCATCACTCATTCCTTTTATTTTAATCATTGGAGTTTGGATATTTATCATGCGACGTATGTCTGGCGGTGGCGGTCCAGGTGGTGGTGGCGGTCAAATTTTTAATATTGGAAAATCAAAAGCGAAGTTATTTGACGAAAAACTAGAGACTAAAACGACCTTTGAGGATGTTGCTGGTCTGGAAGGTGCGAAAGAAGAAATTCAAGAAATTGTAGATTTTCTCAAACACCCAGAAAAATATACTGCTTTAGGTGGTAAAATTCCAAAAGGTGCTTTACTAGTAGGCCCTCCCGGAACAGGAAAAACCTTATTAGCAAAAGCAGTTGCAGGGGAAGCAAAAGCTCCTTTTTTCTCATTGTCGGGATCTGATTTTGTTGAAATGTTTGTTGGAGTTGGAGCCTCAAGAGTTAGAGATTTATTTAAACAAGCAAAAGACAAATCACCATCAATCATTTTTATTGATGAAATTGATGCGATTGGTCGTGCACGTGGAAAGAGTAATTTTTCTGGCTCAAATGACGAAAGAGAAAATACCCTTAACCAGTTATTAACCGAAATGGATGGGTTTGGAACCAATACAAACGTGATTGTTTTGGCAGCAACCAACCGTGCAGATGTACTGGACAAGGCGCTGATGCGAGCAGGACGATTTGACCGTCAAATTTATGTTGATTTGCCGGACATTAGAGAACGTAAAGAAATTTTTGAAGTGCATTTAAAGCCCTTGAAGAAATCCAAAGATTTAGATACCGACTTTTTATCCAAACAAACTCCTGGGTTTTCGGGTGCGGATATTGCGAATGTTTGTAATGAAGCGGCACTTATTGCGGCCCGTAATAATAAAAAATCAGTTGAAAAACAAGATTTTTTAGATGCAGTCGATCGTATTATAGGTGGACTTGAAAAGAAAAATAAAATAATTACACCTAGTGAAAAAAGAGCCGTTGCCTTTCATGAAGCTGGCCATGCAACAATTAGTTGGATGCTAGAGCATGCGTCTCCTTTGGTTAAAGTAACAATTGTTCCAAGAGGAAGATCTTTAGGTGCCGCATGGTACCTTCCAGAAGAACGACTTATTGTACGACCTGAGCAAATGTTGGATGAAATGTGTGCTGCCTTAGGAGGTCGCGCTGCTGAGAAAGTCATTTTTGACAAAATATCTACAGGTGCTTTAAGTGATTTAGAAAAAGTAACCAAGCAAGCAAGAGCTATGGTGACTGTTTATGGGTTGAGTGATAAAGTAGGCAACTTAACATATTATGATTCTTCAGGCGAAAATGAGTATGGATTTTCAAAGCCATACAGTGAACGCACGGCTGAACTTATTGACAAAGAAATATCCAGCATTATTGAAACGCAATACGAACGCGCATTAAAACTCTTGGAAGAAAATAAAGATAAGTTAACAGAACTAGCGGAAGTACTTCTGAAAAAAGAGGTCATCTTTAAAGACAATCTGGAAGCAATCTTTGGAAAACGTCCTTTTGTAGTAGAAGAGGCCGTGAATTCCACTCCCAAAACAGAGGAAGAGGAAGAATAAGTTTAAAATAGCTTTTTATTAAACCTTTATTTTTTATCTTTGAAATAACGTAAGATCAAAGCTTATGTTTAAGATGAAAAATGGGTGTATTTCGTAAAATATTTGGTTCAAATACGGATGCTTCTAAAGACAAGTCTGATAAAAAAGATCAGAGTAAGTTTTTAGAGTCAAGCAGTTTACCTGCAGATGAAGCCTTTACCATCAACTTTAATAAAAATGGAGGTAAATTTCTTTATTGCGAAAATAACGACGAAGTTCAAAATTTTCTCAACGATATTATAGAAGAAAACAATTGGAATAAAAAAAGGGCTCTCATTCTTAATAAGCGCCTAAAAGAAAAGTTTAAACATTTCAAGTTAGAGTCAACTCAAAAAACAAAAGACGCAGATTTTCTATTTACGACTTGTGAATCTTTAATTGCAAATGATGGATCTCTACTCATTTCTTCCAATCAAATCGCTGAAAAAAAACTTGTTGAATTACCTAAAAACTTTATTGTATTTGCAACAACGAGTCAGTTTGTGAATACTATTAGTGAAGGACTTCAAGGAATCAAAGCACAGAGTAAAACTCAAATACCCTCCAACATCACCACCATCAAACATTTTAAAGCCAACGACACCAACGATTTTCTAAGTTATGGAAGTAGTACAAAAAACCTATATTTGCTGCTTTTAGAAGATTTATAACATAAATATTGAAAGAACTAACTACAAGAGCTTTATCAGGCCTATTATTTGCGATTATTTTAATTGGTTCACTCCAACTAAAGAATGCTTGTATTGCCCTTTTTTTTATGTTTGGATTAATTTGCTTGTCAGAATTCAATAAATTAATTCATCAAAAAAACATAGCCTCCTACATCATTTTTATAGTACTATTTCTGGCAGTCGCATATTGGGAAGAACTCTTCAAATCTGGAGAGAGCCTATCGGACATTTCACAAATATTACTCGTCATTTCTGTACTGGTAAACTTATTGTTGATTCGAGATTTATTTTCTTCTAAAAGTCTTCCTACCTTACTTTCAAATCATTTTATAAACACCACTTTTTATGTAAGTAGTGGAATAGTATTTCTATTGTTGATCGCACTGAATTTTGAAAATTACAGTACTGAAATTATTATGTATATTTTTATTTTGATTTGGATCAACGACAGTTTTGCTTACATAGTGGGTAAGAATTTTGGAAAACAAAAGCTTTTTGAAAGTATTTCTCCTAAAAAAACAGTTGAAGGGTTTTTGGGTGGTGTATTTTTTGCAGCATTGGGAAGCTATGTTATTGCCAATTACACGGAATCCTTACTTTTTACTAATTGGCTTATTATCAGTGTTATTGTGAGTGTTTTTGGAACTCTTGGCGACTTGGTAGAATCCAAATACAAACGTCAAGCAGGAGTTAAAGACAGTGGCAAAATAATGCCTGGACATGGAGGTCTATTAGATCGCTTAGATAGTGCTATATTTGCAGCACCATTTATCTATTTATTTTTAAGAATATTAAATTATGTTTCATAAAGAAGGTCAAAAAATAATTTTTATTGCACTCGTTTTTGTAGTGGCTACCTCCCTATTAATCGATAATTTGGGGATGCCCTGGGTATCTAAACTCATTCAATTCACTTTATTGGTGGTCCTTGTACTTATACTGCAATTTTTCAGAAACCCTAAACGTCACACCCATCAAAACGACCAGCAAGTAATTGCTCCCGTAGATGGAAAAGTTGTGGTTATAGAAGAAGTTGAAGAAACAGAATACTTCAAAGAAAAGCGGCTTCAAGTCAGTATTTTCATGTCACCTATTAATGTACATGTGACACGCTACCCTATAAGCGGCTCTGTACTTTTTAGTAAATACCACCCAGGTAAATATTTAGTTGCTTGGCATCCAAAGGCGAGTACAGATAACGAACGCACGACGATTGTTGTTGAAAACAAAACCTACGGAAAGGTACTTTACAGACAGATTGCAGGTGCGTTAGCGCGACGAATTGTCAATTATGCAAAAGAGGGACAAACGGTTACACAAGGTACTGATGCAGGATTTATAAAATTTGGTTCTAGAGTTGATTTGTTTTTACCTTTAGACACCAAACTTAAAGTCAAACTCAATCAAAAAGTAAAAGGCGGTGAGTGTATCATTGCGGAAGTATAGAGTATGAGCTCAGAGGACTTAGACATAGAATTTAGAGAAGCTGTTAATAGCATCAACAGTCATGAACAGCCGTTTCCTGCGGACATCCTATTAAAACTCTATGCCTATTATAAAAAAGCGACGAACGATTATAGCCGACCAAGTAGCAGTAAGGCTATTATAAATGCTTTTAAAACAAATGCACTTTTTCAGGTCGAAGATATTACCCAAGATGAAGCTAAACAACGCTATATCGATTTGGCTAATACTTACCTTATTTACCGAAAATAAGTTTACTTTAAATTTTTCAAGCTTGCCTTAAGCGTCTCAATTTTTGCAACGGCATCTGCTTCTTTTTTCTTTTCACTAGCCACAACTTGTTCTGGAGCTCCTGAAACAAAACGTTCGTTAGATAGCTTCTTTTGTACCGATTTCAAAAATCCTTCTGTGTACTTAAGTTCGTCTTCTAATTTTGATATTTCGGCAGCAACATCAATGGTGTCATTAGCTGGAATAAAATATTCATTGGATTTTACTCTAAAAGACAAGGCCTTTTCAACTGTTTCAGTCGTGTAATTCAAGTTTGAAATATTTCCTAATTTGGAAATAATCGCATCAAATTCTTTAGTTTGAGATTCATTATTCAGAACCAAAAATTCAATGGTATTTTTAAATGCAATATTTTTTTCTTTTCGAATTGTACGAATTCCTGATACAACGTCTGAAGCAAATTCAAAGCCGTCTAACATAGCTTGATCATAAGGCTTTTGTTCTGGCCAAGAAGCCACAATTAAAGCTTGCTCTGGTGTTCTTTTTTTCAAATATTGCCAGATTTCTTCGGTAAGGAATGGCATAAACGGATGTAAAACTTTCAGATTTGATTCTAAAATCGCTACGACTGCTTTATAGGTTTTTTTGTCAATAGGTGCCCCATAAGCGGGTTTTATCATTTCTAATAACCAAGAACAGAAATCATCCCAGATTAATTTATACGTTGTCATCAAAGCATCACTTAAACGATACTTACTAAAATGATCTTCAATTTCTAGAAGTGTTTTTTGAAATTTTGCAAGGTACCAATCAATCGCCATGGAGGCATAAACTGGTTGTTCAATTTCGGCAACTTCCCAGCCCTCAATAAGTCGGAAGGCATTCCAGATTTTATTTCCAAACGCTTTTCCTTGTTGACAAAGCGCTTCATCAAACATTAAATCATTTCCAGCAGCTGAGCTCAATAATAACCCTACACGAACCCCATCAGCACCAAAGTTTTCAATGAGTTTTAAAGCGTCGGGAGAGTTCCCCAGGGACTTACTCATTTTTCGACGTTGTTTGTCTCTCACAAGTCCTGTGAAGTATACATTATTGAATGGCTTTTGATCTTTGTATTCATGTCCAGCAACAATCATACGGGCGACCCAGAAAAACAAAATATCTGGCCCTGTTACTAAATCGTTAGTTGGATAGTAATATTTAATGTCTTCATTTTCTGGATTTCGAATGCCATCAAAGACAGACATTGGCCACAACCAAGAAGAGAACCAAGTATCTAAAACATCACTGTCTTGTCTTAAATCTTTTAGACTTAATTGTATGTTTCCAGATTTATTTTTCGCTAATTCTAATGCTTTTTCAATAGATGCAGCTACAACAAAATCGTCTTTGCCATCTCCATAAAAATAAGCGGGAATTTGTTGTCCCCAGAATAATTGTCTAGAAATGTTCCAATCACGGATGTTTTCCATCCAATGGCGATAAGTGTTTTCAAATTTCTTTGGAAACAGATTGATCGTTTTATCTTCTAAAACCGCTTTGATTGCCGGTTTTGCAAGGGTTTCCATTTTTAAAAACCACTGATCAGAAAGACGAGGTTCAATCACTTCTTTTGTACGTTCTGAAGTACCAACCTTATGTAAATGTTGTTCGGTTTTAGTTAGAAAGCCTTTCGTTTCTAGTTCTTTCACAATTTCTTTACGAACTACAAAGCGGTCTTTGCCTTCATAGTGAAGACCAAAACTATTCAGTGTTGCGTCAGCATTAAAAATATCAATCACTTCTAACTTGTGTTTTTCACCAAGTGCCTTATCATTTATATCGTGTGCGGGTGTTACTTTTAAACAGCCTGTTCCAAATTCAATATCGACATATTCATCTTCAATAATAGGAATGACACGACCACACAAAGGAACAATAGCTTTTTTACCTTTCAGATGCAAATAGCGTTCGTCATTGGGGTTGATACAAATTGCGGAGTCCCCTAAAATAGTTTCAGGACGTGTCGTAGCAATAGTAATCAATTCATCACTATCTTGTATTTTATAATTTAGGTAGTATAAATTTCCTTGACGTTCTTCATAAATCACTTCTTCATCAGACAAAGTAGTTTGAGCTTGAGGATCCCAATTGACCATTCTAAATCCTCTGTAAATCAATCCTTTATTAAATAAATCAATAAATACTTCGATTACAGATTCACTCATATCATCATCCATGGTGAATTTTGTACGGTCCCAATCACAAGAGCACCCTAGTTTTTTAAGTTGTTCAAGAATAACGCCGCCATATTCTTCAGTCCATTCCCAAGCGTGGTCCATAAACTCTGCTCTTGAAAGATCATTTTTATTAATTCCTTTCTCTTTTAGTTTCGCCACTACTTTAGCTTCGGTAGCAATTGAGGCGTGGTCAGTACCTGGAACCCAACACGCATTCTTTCCCTGTAAACGTGCACGACGAACCAAAACATCCTGAATGGTATTGTTCAGCATGTGTCCCATGTGCAAAATTCCAGTAACGTTGGGTGGAGGAATCACAATGGTATAAGGCTCACGAGAATCGGGAGTTGAATGGAAATATTTATGAGTCATCCAATAGTCATACCATTTGTTTTCAACAGTTGACGCATCATATTTTGAAGGAATAGACATACTTTGGAATAGTTTTTGAATATTAATTTACAAAAGTACTTATATTTTATTTTCTTTAGAATTAATAATTGAATTTATATGAGTACATTTTTGTAGTTTTAAAAAAAGTACCTAAATTTACATAACAAACCCAGAATTATGAAAAATCTTTTTACATTATTATTTATTTCCATCTTTAGTTTAGGAGTCTATGCACAAGAGAAAGTTGCGAAAATTGTATTTGAATCTGAAACGATTGATTACGGAGTCATAGAAAAAGGTTCTGATGGTATTCGTGTATTTAAATTTAAAAACACAGGCGATGCCCCTTTGATTGTGTCTGCTGTAAAATCAAGTTGTGGTTGCACGGTTCCAAAAAAACCTACAGCGCCTATTTTACCTGGTGAAAATGGGGAAATTGAAGTAAAATATGATACAAATCGTGTCAACCCAATTAGAAAAACTATTACAGTAACTTCTAATGCAGTTAGACCTACAGTTGCTTTAAAAATCAAAGGAACTGTCATAGACTCTAGCAAGGCGAGTATCATTGGAGATAAAGAGAAAAGTGTTCTAGAGCAATAAGCTTTACAACTTTTAAATAAACAAAGCACCTTAGTTGGTGCTTTGTTTATGCAATAAATCACGGAGTTTAAACTGATATTTCATGATTATACCATCGCGTTCGATAGTCATTCTAATGCGTGTACCATGTATTCCGTGAAATTGATCAATCGCTGTTTGAAGTGTTAAAGAACTAAGATTTTGTCTGTTAATTGATAGCACCACATCACCAACTTTGAGCCCTGCCTCTTGCGCTGGAGAATTAAGTCTTAAATCTGAAATAACTAATTCTGGGACAATCTCAAATTTATAAGTAGACGTAAAATTAATTGTATTTGAACCTTTAATAGCATAACCAGCAATAGAATCAACTGATTTTTTAGGAATTAGGGCACGGGTCTTAACCAATCTAACTCCTGCATATTGCATCACAATTCCACTTTTATTATACTCAAAAGACTTATTAAAAAAATTGTTTTTTCTAAAAGCAACCCATTTTGATTTATAATTAAACACCCAATTAAAGCGGTGCAACACATCTCCTAATAAACTTCCATTTCTAAACACGTTTATTTTGGTTTTTTGTATGGACGAGGAATCTGGAAAAGCCACATTAACAGAATTTAATTCAAAGTCTTTTAAGCGAAAAGATTCAAGCACTGCCCGTTTCCCGAAAATGGATCCACTAAGCCCTTTACCTAAAAAATCCTCAAAAGTAGCAGATGGAATTTTAAGAGATGGATTTGAATCTTCAAAAAGCCATAAGGCATCACTCCCCCCAGTATCGATTAAAAGATTGACGGGGACTTTTTTATTATCTACCGTCACAGAGGCTTCAATGATGGGTTTTTTATTGTAAAAAATGAGATCTAACGTTCTCCATTTCTTAGATAATTTTGAATTGTACAAAAGAGGATTATACAGTTTTATAAATTTTCGACTGTAATTAATTTCAACTACAAAATCTTTAAAAATATCATACCCAATAATCCCGTGAATAGGAATCCCTAAACTAGGCGCAAAGTTGATAGAGGCATCAATAATTGCAAATAAATCTTGGTTTAGGTTTACGGCTTCTCCAATGATAACTGTATTGTTTGAGGACCGCAAGGCTTCAATTGGTTTGTCATTTCCCAACCCTTGAATAAAAATTAATTCAGTTTCATGGATAGATAATTCCTCTTTTAAATTAAAAAAATTAAAAATAATTGGTTTAGAAACTCCTGTATCTAGCAAAAAAGATAAAGGAACATCGTTTATGGTTACAGGGATGACTATTAGATTATTGACAAACCTAAAATGTATTTTATCACTTTTACCATTTTGAAGTTCAAATTTTCCTTGGGAGAATCCACTCAAATTAAAGCTAATAAAAAGAAATACACAAAGCGATTTTATATTTAGGATCATAAAAGTAGTCATGGGGATAAACAATTTACGATAGATTTTTTAAATAATAGCTAAAGCGCGTTAATTTATACAAACTTTAATATAAATTTGTGGACAATATTTATATTACAGCTATGCCAAAAATTTCTCAAAAAGGGGTACAAATGCCACAATCACCGATTAGAAAATTGGTGCCTTACGCTGAACAAGCTAAAAAAGAAGGAGTAAATGTATACCATTTAAATATTGGTCAGCCTGATATAAAAACCCCCGAAGTGGCATTAAATGCTGTCAAAAACAACACATTAGACATTTTGGCCTACAGTCGTTCGGAAGGATCAGAAACATACCGAACAAAATTAGCAGCGTATTACAAGAAAAATGATATTCTTGTTAGCCCAAATGACATCATCATAACCACCGGAGGAAGCGAAGCTTTATTTTTTACTTTTGGCAGCATTATGGATCCCGAGGACGAAGTGATTATTCCAGAGCCATTTTATGCAAATTACAATGGGTTTTCTACGGCACAGGGTGTAAAAGTAGTTCCCGTTGTTTCTAATATTGAATCCAATTTTGCTTTGCCTCCCATCGCTGATTTTGAAGCGTTAATCACCCCAAAAACAAAAGCAATTTTAATTTGCAATCCGGGAAACCCTACAGGATACTTGTACAGTAAAACTGAAATTAAACAGCTCGCAGCACTTGTTAAAAAACATGATTTATTTCTAATTTCTGATGAAGTATATCGTGAATTCACCTATGATGGACACGAGCATTATTCTATTATGCAGGAGGAAGGCTTGGAATCGCATGCCATCATTATTGATTCTGTGTCAAAAAGGTACAGCATGTGTGGTGCACGAATTGGATGTATTGTAACCAAAAATAAAATGGTTCTTGATACTGCTTTGAAATTCGCACAAGCACGATTATCTCCACCAACCTATGCGCTTCTAGCAAGTGAAGCCGCTTTGGATACTCCAGACAGTTATTTTAGAGAAGTTATTTCTGAATATGTAGAACGAAGAAATGTTTTGGTAGAAGAACTTGAAAAAATAAAAGGGGTCAAAGTCGCCAAACCTAAAGGAGCTTTTTACTGCATTGTGGAGTTACCTGTCACAGATTCGGATGTATTTGCGCAATGGTTACTAGAAGACTTTAGACTGCACAATGAAACTATTATGGTAGCACCAGCTGCTGGGTTTTATTCTACCGAAGGTTTCGGGAAAAATCAAGTGAGAATTGCTTATGTCCTAAATAAAGAAGATCTTAGAAAATCGGTTGCTATTCTAAAAGCAGCCCTCACTCAGTACAACGCTTAATGATCATTAAAAACAACATAACTCTTAAACCGTTCAACACTTTTGGAATAGACGTGAATGCATCAGAATTTGTATCTGTCGATTCCATACAAGACCTCAAAGATGTATTAAACACAAATCCATCGGATTTATTAATTCTTGGGGGCGGTAGCAATATGCTTCTAACAAAAGATGTAAACGCCTTAGTTTTACAAATAAATCTTAAAGGCATTTCTGTAATTTCATCAACGGAAAATAGTGTTCAAGTTAAGGTTTCAGCAGGGGAAAACTGGCATGAATTGGTCTGTTGGTGTCTCAAAGAAAACTTTGGAGGGCTTGAGAATTTATCTTTAATCCCGGGTAATGTAGGAACTGCACCCATCCAGAATATAGGAGCTTATGGCGTGGAGTTAAAAGATTCTTTTATAAGTTGTGAAGCGCTTGATATTCAAACTAAAGAACTGAGAGTTTTTACTAAAGAAGATTGTAAGTTTGGGTATAGGAACTCCATTTTTAAGCAAGAATTAAAAGGACAATACATCATCACTTCGGTTGTATTTGAATTGAGCAGTCATCAACATGTTCTTAAAACAAACTATGGCGCTATTGAAGCAGAGCTCGAAAATATTGGAATAGAAACCCCTACAATTCAAGATATTTCAAAAGCGGTTATTTCTATTAGAAATTCAAAACTGCCAGATCCTAAACTTATTGGAAATAGTGGAAGCTTTTTTAAAAACCCTGTGATTTCGTCTTCTAAGTTTAAAATCTTAAAGTCTCAATTTCCACTAATTCCCCATTATACAGTCTCAGAGGATTCTATTAAAATACCTGCAGCTTGGCTAATTGATACAGCAGGTTTTAAAGGAAAAACTTTTGGAAATTATGGTGTGCATGCAAAACAAGCTTTGGTTTTAGTAAACTATGGAGGTGCTTCAGGAAAAGACATTTTAAAACTATCTATACAAATTCAAAAAGCAGTGAAATTTATTTTTGATATTGATTTGGAAACTGAAGTCAATATTTTATAAAGAAACAGTAATTTAAGTTCCTAAGCTTTTTTACTTAATCTGCAAACTAGTCCCGCAACAATGGCTCCGGCTAAGGGGGCCAACCAAAACAACCAGAGCTGTCCTACATAATCGCCTCCTTCAGCAAAAAATACCTGACCAGTAGAACGTGCTGGATTGACAGAAGTATTTGAGATGGGAATTGTAATCAAATGAATCAAAGTCAATGCTAAGCCAATTGCAATTGGAGCGAATTTTTTAGAAGCCTTGTGAGTCGTACTCCCTAAAATAATAATGACAAAAAAAGCAGTAGTTACAAATTCAGTAATTAATACAGACATCATAGAGTAACCGCCTGGAGAAAGATCATCGTATCCATTCGCAGCAAAACTTCCAACAGAAACAAAATCAGATTTTCCTGAAACAATCAAGAACAATGTCGCAGCTGCCACAATCGCACCAAGAACTTGAACAATAACGTAGCCAACTAACTCTTTGGCAGCAAACTTTCCACAGGCCCAAAAACCAAGTGTGACTGCTGGGTTAAAATGGGCTCCAGAAATTGGACCTACAGCGAAAGCCATTGTTAATACTGTTAAACCAAACGCTAAGGCTACCCCAAAAAACCCAATTCCTAAATCTTGATAACTGGCAGCAAAAATCGCACTACCACAACCTCCAAACACGAGCCAAAAGGTTCCAAAAAATTCTGCAAATAATTTTTTCATAATATTTAGAAGTTAGATTTTTATTATTTGACACAGGAATTAAAAAAAGTCACATACCGAAATCAAATTCATGAAAAGTGTATCTTTGTAAAAAATTTAAGATGACTCTATTTTTAATTACATTAGCACTATTAGGAATTGCTGTTGGAGGAATTTCAATAAAAATATGGGCTAAAAAAGACGGTAAATTTGCAGGCACCTGTGCCAGTCAAAACCCAATGATTAATACAGAAGGGGAAAGCTGTGGATTTTGTGGCAAAACACCTGACGAATACGAAAACTGCTCGGAACCTCAGCATTCTTAAACCTTTATTATTTCATCACGCTGTTAAATCAATACCAAGCCATTGGAAGTAAACGACGCCATTCAAAAAGCTAAAGAAAACGATCAAATTGCATTCAATTTGTTATTGCATACGTTTTGGAACGATGTGTACGGGTTTTTGATGAAACGAACACGAAATGAAAATGATGCTGAAGATATTACCATCGAAACATTTTCCAAAGCTTTTGAGAAAATCAAAACTTTTGATGAAAATTTCAAATTCAAAACATGGCTGATTACCATTGCAAAAAACACCCACTCTGATAGTTTAAGAAAACAAAAAATATCATTCAGCAATCACACCTCTGAAGAAGATGAAGAACGTGTGTACCGAATTCAGGATGAAGCACCATCACCCGAAGACAAACTCATCACAGAACAAAATCTAGCGGAGTTGTTAAAAGATATCAAAAAATTAAAACCGCATTACCAACAGGTTATTAATTTGCGGTATTTTCAAGAGTTGTCCTATATCGAGATTTCTAAAGAGATTGACGCGCCTATCAATAATGTGAAAATTAAACTTTTAAGAGCAAAAAAACTGTTAGCCGAAATTATTTTAACAAAAAAATGAAACGCTTTATACAAAAACTAGGTCCTGGACTTCTTTTTGCTGGCGCTGCTATTGGCGTTTCTCACCTCGTTCAATCCACACGAGCAGGAGCCGATTTTGGATTTGGACTCCTTTGGGCCTTAGTACTCATTCATTTGGTAAAATATCCGTTTTTTCAATTTGGACCGCGCTATGCCAGTGCAACAGGCGAAAGTTTATTGGAAGGCTATCGGAAATTAGGAAAAAGTGTGTTGATTTTATATGGTCTGCTTACATCATTGACCATGTTTACCATTCAAGCTGCAGTAACGATTGTAACCGCAGGCATTGCCACTTCTTTATTTGGTGATTTTATAAGTGTAAAGCTTTGGACTGTGGTCATTTTAAGCGTTTGTTTTATCATTTTAAATATTGGAAAATATCGATTTTTGGATGTAATGATGAAAGTCATCATAATCACTTTAACTCTCACAACATTGATTGCCACCGCAATGGCCATTCGCAACTCGAATGAAATTGGTTCATTTACACAACTTCTTCCTCAAGGCAGTCTCGAAATTACATTTTTAATCGCCTTTATGGGATGGATGCCAGCGCCTTTGGATATTTCGGTGTGGCATTCTTTATGGACCACTGAAAAACAAAAAACCTGCAATGAAAAGCACAATCCAAAAATAGCCTTACTGGATTTTAATATTGGTTATTTAGGAACGATTCTTTTAGGAATTAGTTTTGTAGCCCTTGGAGCGCTTGTGATGCATCCAACAGGCAACAGCTTCAGTACTAGCGCTGGTACATTTTCTATTCAATTGATTGAGATGTACACTCAAAGCCTCGGAAACTGGGCTTATCTCATTATTGGAATTACTGCATTTACTACCATGTTTAGTACCACTCTAACAACCCTCGACGCCTCACCACGTTCAATGCATAAAACAATTGAATTGATATTTGAAAAGCCGTTCAAAAACGGCTATTTAATATGGAGTATTCTCCTGATTTTAGGGACACTTAGTATTTATTTTTTCTTTCTATCAGAAATGGGAAGACTCATAAAAGTAGCTACGGTATTATCATTCCTAACAGCCCCCTTTTACGCACTCACCAACTATATTTTAATTGCTAGCAAACATACCCCAAAGGAGTGGCGGCCATCAAAAGCCCTCCACATTATGAGCTGTTTTGGAATACTTTTTTTAATAGGTTTTAGCATATGGTATCTCACAATTTTATGATTAATTTATAAGAATACTTTGTATCTTTGTAACTCAAATTGAACGCATGGCTGTAGAAACACTTTCAGATCCAATTGTAAGACAACCTAAACCGAAATGGCTTCGTGTCAAATTGCCAACAGGCAAAAAATACACTGAACTCAGAGGACTTGTTGATAAATACAACCTTAACACAATATGTGCTTCTGGAAGCTGCCCTAATATGGGTGAATGCTGGGGAGAAGGCACAGCAACTTTTATGATTTTAGGAAACATCTGTACAAGATCTTGTGGGTTTTGTGGCGTCAAAACAGGACGACCAGAAACTGTAGATTGGGACGAACCTGAAAAAGTAGCACGTTCCATCAAAATAATGAACATCAAACACGCAGTTCTAACAAGTGTTGATAGAGACGACTTGAAAGATATGGGAAGTATCATGTGGGCAGAAACCGTGAAAGCGGTGAGACGCATGAATCCAAACATCACGATGGAAACTTTAATTCCAGATTTTCAAGGAATTGAAAAACACATCGATCGGATTGTAGAAGTCGCTCCTGAAGTCGTTTCCCATAACATGGAAACGGTAAGACGTTTGACACGAGAAGTCCGTATTCAAGCAAAATATGACAAAAGCTTGGGTGTTTTAAAATATCTGAAAGACCAAGGACAACGCCGTACCAAAACAGGCTTAATGCTTGGGCTTGGAGAAACACGCGAAGAAGTTATTGAAACACTTCACGATATAAAAAATGCCAATGTAGATGTAGTTACGATTGGTCAATACTTACAACCGAGTAAAAAACATTTACCTGTAAAGCAATTCATCACTCCAGATCAATTCAAGGAATACGAAACTATTGGATTAGATTTAGGGTTTCGCCACGTGGAAAGTAGTGCTTTGGTAAGATCTTCTTATAAAGCTCAAAAACACATCAACTAACGATGGTACGGGTCGCTATTAACGGCTTTGGACGCATTGGGCGTCGGGTATTTAGACTCCTACAATCCCATCCTACGATTGAAGTGGTAGCTATCAACGATTTGGCGGACACTAAAACCTTGGCACATCTACTCAAGTACGACAGTATTCATGGCACTTTAAAAAAAACTATTTCTTGCGACGATACACACATCAACATTGATGAAATAACAATTCCTGTCTTAAACAAAAGCCACCCAAAAGACCTCAACTGGAGACCCTATAATGTGGATATTATCATTGAAGCTACGGGAAGATTTAAAACCAAAAAGGAGTTAATTCACCATGTAAACAATGGAGCTTCTAAAGTTATTTTAAGCGTACCTCCTACCGACGATGATATGAAAACTGTCGTTTTAGGGGTTAATGACAATTTATTAGATCAAGATGATACTATCATTTCAAATGCTTCATGTACCACCAATAATGCCGCGCCAATGCTTTCTATTATCAATAAACTTTGCGGGATTAATCAAGCATACATTACAACCGTACATTCCTATACCACAGATCAAAGTCTTCACGATCAACCGCATAAAGATTTAAGACGTGCTCGCGCTGCTGGACAGTCGATTGTACCTACAACAACAGGAGCAGCAAAAGCATTGACAAAAGTTTTTCCAGAGCTAGCGGACTGTATTGGGGGTTGTGGAATTCGAGTGCCAGTTATTAATGGATCGCTGACGGATATTACGTTTAATGTCAAAAAAGAAACCTCTGTAGAAGCGATTAACAAAGCGTTTAAAGACGCTGCTGAAACGACTTTTAAAGGAGTTTTAGAATATACCGAAGACCCTATTGTTTCAATTGATATTGTTGGAAATACCCATTCTTGTGTTTTTGATGCACAAATGACTTCTGTCATTGGTACAATGGTGAAAATTATTGGATGGTATGATAATGAAACAGGCTACTCCAGCCGTATTGTAGATTTAATTTATCGATTGAAGGTTTAGGTATTTGATTCATTTTTCATTTGCATTATATACATATCAAAGTTTTTTGCCCAATAATTCCTTTTGATTTTTTCTAATTTGAAGCCCATTTTTTCATAGAACTTATAGGCATGTTGACTTGTTCTAACTCTAATGATTTCTATCTGAGAATTTCCCTTCAAATAATTAATTCTGTGTTGTGTTAATTTTTTTCCAATGCCACTTCCTTGTGATTTTGAATCCACCATATCCCAAGAAATTCGTGCCGATTTATCTTCCAGAAAATAGTTGATGCCTCCAGCACCTATAATCTTAGTGTTATTTTCATAAACAAAATAATCCTCTAATTCACTGTCAAGATAATATTCAAATTCGCTTTCTTCAGAGGGATCAAAATATTGAGGCGTGTTCTGGCGTAATAATTCGATGAGGACTGATTTGTCCTTTTTTGTGTATTTTCTGATCATT
Source organism: Flavobacteriaceae bacterium (assembly GCA_018608765.1). GTDB lineage: Bacteria > Bacteroidota > Bacteroidia > Flavobacteriales > Flavobacteriaceae > Hel1-33-131. The sequence goes on along the minus strand of JABAYY010000058.1, from coordinate 2,207 downwards.
GTGTTTATAAGGGTTAAAATCAACTTTTATATGTCTATCGTTCAGAATCTATAATTTTGATGAAATTTGTTAATTTGATGCCCTAAAACTCCTCAACATAAGTCTCCACTAGGTTTTCAAATTCTGAAGCTTTATCAATTTTCAATTGAATTGGCAAGTAATATATCTGATCATTTGTGTCAGGATTTAACCTAGAAAAATCCTTTTCGGTAGTGACTACAAGTGATTTTGAATGAATAAGATCTAATTCAGATGTAGAAAATTCATGATGATCTTTGAATTTCAAATGTTCAAAATCAAGCCCCATTTCAGCGAGATAATACACCAAAGGAGTCGGATTTGCAATCCCTGTAACCAGTGTAAAATGAATTCCTTTTAAATCTGTTAAAGGACGGCTTGATATTGATGAAACAAGTTTTTGACTGTACTGAATACTACTAAAAAAAACAGTTTGATTGGAGGCTGGTTTCAAGCGTTTCTTGATTTTATCTTTTTGAGTACTATTCAAATGATCTGGACATTTGGTTACTACAATTACTTGTGCCCGTTTAGAACCCGATTTAGGCTCTCTCAAATCTCCACTTGGTAAAACAATTCCATCACAATACAGTTGGTGATAGGCAGTCAATAAAATATTAAACCCTGCTGTGACTTTGCGATGTTGATAGGCATCATCGAGCAAAATAACTTCCAACGAAGGCTTGTATTCTTTTAGAAGTTTCAACCCTTGTTGGCGATCGGCATCCACCGCAACTGTAATGTTTTTAAATTTATTGAAAATCTGTAACGGTTCATCTCCAATATCTTTGGATGTTACATTGGGCTCAGCAATAAGAAATCCTTTGGACTTTCGACCATAACCACGGCTCAAAGTTGCCAACGTATATTTAGTATCTAGAAGTGTAATTAAATATTCGATCATGGGAGTTTTTCCCGTCCCTCCTACTGATAGATTACCCACACAGAGCAATGGAAACTCATAGGTTTTGGACTTGTAGATCGACCAATCATAGAATTTATTTCTTAAAAATACCACCGCATAATAGAGAGGTACAAAGGGGAATAATATTTTTCTAAAAAGCTTCATTGCAACGAAAGTAATTATTTTATCTTTGAACTTAAACAAAAACTTATGATAGTTCAAGATGTGATCACGCATTTAGAAGCTTTAGCACCACTTACGTATGCTGAAGAATTTGATAACGTAGGCCTTTTAGTTGGTGATAAAAACTCCGAATTAACAGGTGTTTTAGTCACTCTTGACACCCTAGAAGCGGTGGTCGACGAAGCCATTGAAAATCAATGTAATTTAATTGTGAGTTTTCATCCAATTATTTTTAAAGGACTTAAAAAAATTACCGGTAAAACATATGTAGAACGTGTATTGATCAAAGCAATCGAACATAAAATTGCTATTTATGCCATTCATACGGCGCTCGACAATGCTTTTGAAGGTGCGAATGCAGGTCTTTGTGACCTCTTAGGTCTAAAAAACAAAGCTGTACTAATTCCACAAGCGGGTACAATCAAACAACTATCCACATATGTCCCAGAAAAAAATGCAGATGCCGTACGAACAGCCTTATTTGAGTCTGGAGCTGGAAGTATTGGAAATTATGACAACTGCAGTTTTAACAGCCCGGGTACAGGCACATTCAAAGGAAATAAAAATTCAAATCCTGTTATCGGCGAAAAACATATATTACAAAAAGTTACAGAAACAAAAATCACGATTAGCTTTGCAAAACATCTAGAAAATGACATTTTGAAAACACTTTTTAGCAGCCATCCCTACGAGGAATTAGCTTACGAAGTGATGACATTAGAAAACAAAAATCAACTTATTGGGATGGGAATGATTGGCCAACTCGAGCAGCCAATGGATGGAACATCCTTTTTAAACTTTATTAAAACTCGTTTAAATTGTTCGTCTATTCGGCATTCAGCATTGTTAGAAACTTCCATTCAAAAAGTAGCTGTTTTAGGTGGGTCTGGAAGCTTTGCAATTGAAGCCGCTAAGTCTGCTGGTGCTGATGCATTTATCACGGCAGATTTAAAATATCATGACTTTTTTAGTGCCGAAAACAAGCTTATATTAGTTGACGTCGGACACTATGAAAGTGAGCAACATATAAAAAATATTTTAGTAGCCCATCTTAAGAAAAAAATTACTAATTTTGCAGTCCTTTTATCAAAGACAAATACAA
>JABAYY010000006.1 GCA_018608765.1 Flavobacteriaceae bacterium | reverse complement strand
TCCCTTTTTCTTTCATTGGCATAGCAGCCAAGCTAATGACCATATCGTCTTTTTCAACGTAACCTTTATTAAAAGCAATTTTATTTACATCATTAATTGTTTGGTCTGTAGACGCAAACTTGTCATAATGAAAGGCACGAACTCCCCACAGTAAATTTAACTGAGAAATAATTCGTTTGTTCGATGAGAACACAAGGATATGCGCATCAGGTCGCCAAGCCGAAATTTGGAAGGCCGTATATCCACTGTTTGTTAATGTTGAGATGGCACGTGCATTAATTTCGTTGGCCATATTTGCAGCATGGTAGCAAATAGATTTTGTAATGTAGCGCTTTGTACGAATGTGAGGAGGGTTCTGAGGCACATTAATTAACTCTGAATTCTCGACAGTTTTGATAATATCAGACATTTTTTCAATTACTTGAACAGGGTATTGACCAACTGACGTTTCTCCAGAAAGCATCACAGCATCCGCGCCATCCATTACAGAGTTAGCGACATCATTAACCTCAGCACGCGATGGTGTAAGGCTGTCAATCATAGACTCCATCATTTGAGTCGCAATAATGACTGGGATGCGTGCTTGTTTGGCTTTTAAAACCAATTGCTTTTGAATTAACGGCACTTGATGCGCAGGAATTTCAACTCCCAAATCGCCTCTAGCGACCATAAGTCCATCACAATACGCAACAATTTTATCTATGTTTTCCACCGCCTCAGGCTTCTCTATTTTAGCAATAATTGGAATTTTGTAAGAACTGTTCTCAGCAATTAAATCTTGTAATTCCATTAAATCTTCAGGATGTCTTACAAATGAAAGCGCCATCCAATCGACTTCTTGTTTGATTGCAAACAATGCATCTTCTTTATCTTTTTCGGTAAGTGCTGGCTGTGAAATATCGGTATTAGGCAAGTTAACCCCTTTCTTAGATTTTAAAGGGCCTCCTTGAATAACCTTAGCCTTTACTTCGTCTTTTTGATTGCTTGAGATAACTTCAAAAAGAAGCTTCCCATCGTCCAATAAAATACGTTCGCCAGGATTGGTGTCCAAAGGAAAACGCTCATACGTCATATATACACGTTCTTTAGTTCCTTCAAAACGTTCGCCTGTAGCGAATATGATTTCATCTCCTGGGTTGACAACCACATCATCCTTCATCACCCCAACCCGTAACTTAGGGCCTTGTAAATCCGCTAAAATGGAAGCATTGTAACCATGCTCTTCATTGATGTCTCGGATGTCTTTGATGCGATTTTTCACATCCTCATAGTCTGCATGAGAAAAGTTAATTCTAAATACATTGACGCCGGCGGCAACCATTTTTAGGAGCATCTCCTTTGAACTAATTGCAGGGCCTAAAGTGGCGACTATTTTTGTTTTCTTTCTTCTGTGTGACATTAATTAAATATTAAATGTTCTTTTGATTTTAGTTGTAAAACATCCACACTATAGGCCGTGGATATTTTGGATATGTTTTGAATCGTATTCAAGATTTCTCTTTCATTTATAATCCCACCACCATTGTTGATTTTTAAAAAATAATCAACAGAAGCGTGGTCTGACAGTAAGGAATGCACAGTCCAACCATGATCTTTACTTTCTGCAAACAGCCCTGTTGAAATGGGCGCTTCATTTTCTACAAGACAATTGTTTTTAATGAGATGCCATGCTGTTTGTAAAGGCTTGTCATTCCATTCAAAAACAGAAAAAGCTGCGGACGAATTTGTGAAATCTAAATCTTCTTTTGTGCGCACCAACCGTGTTGCTAAATTTTGGTTTAAAAAGTATGCCAAACGATAGTCTTCTATATCACAATGGATTGCTAGTAGCGAGTAATTTGCATCTTCAAAATCATCAACAAGAAGTTTGTGTACTGCCATGTGTCTTAATAAACATTTTGTAAATATAAGATATTCACACAATAATTGACTTCGTATTGGCGCTTCTTAGGGCTAAATTATTACGAAAACGTTATAGTTTCACTAAATTTTTTTAACTAAGAGCTTTTATCAATCCTTCCTTGCAATGCGAAATAAGCACGCTTTGAAACTTTTTCTTCTGCTTTCTTTTTAGAGGTTGCACGTGCTTTTGCTATGGTTTTCCCATCAATAAGGAGTTTTACAGAAAAATGTTTAAGAATATCTTGCCCCGAATCTTTTAAGCTTTCAAAATTAAAATGTTTCTTTTCTTTTTGACACCATTCGATAATAAGACTTTTGTAACTAATTACCTTCCCTTCCAAAAGATCAATATCTACATGAGGATCAATCACCCTTTTGTAAATGAATTTCTCACAAGCGGCATATCCTTTATCCAAAAAAACAGCTCCAGTTAAGGCTTCTAACAAATTACCATGTATGTTGTCCCCAAATTGATTAATGGGGATTTTTGTACGCAACAAAGAGGAGAGCCCGAGCTCTTTTCCGATTTCGTTAAGGTGCTCTCTACTCACTATTTTTGAACGCATTTTTGTCAAATACCCCTCGTCACCCTCAAGAACCTTTTCAAATAGATAATGTGCGATGACAGCGCTCAATATAGCGTCACCTACATACTCTAATCGTTCATAGCTTACTGAGTTTCCAAAAGAATCTTTTTGATTCGTTGAGCCGTGAGTAAAGGCTTTTACGTAGTAATATAGTTTTTTAGGAGTATATCCAACAACTTGGCTTATGGAAGCCTTTAATGCAGTGTTTTTAGGAGTATTTGGTTTGAATATGTTTCGAAAAGAAATCAACAGACGTTAATCTAATTTCTTAAAGACAACACAGGCATTATGACCACCAAAACCAAACGTATTACTCATTGCGATTTTAACGTCTCGCTTTTGAGCCTTGTTTAAAGTAAGATTTAATTCAGGGTCAATATTTTCATCTGGAGTCACATGGTTGATTGTTGGAGGAACGATGCCGTGCTCTATCGATAAAATAGCGGCAATAGCTTCAATTGCTCCAGCGGCACCCAGTAAGTGTCCAGTCATGGATTTTGTAGAATTTATATTTATGTTTTTGGCATGTGTTCCAAAAACTTCTGAGATTGCTTTCAATTCTGCAACATCTCCAAGTGGTGTAGAAGTTCCGTGCGTATTAATAGCATCGACGTCTTCTGGTTTAATTCCTGCATTTTCCAAACAGTTTTTCATCACTGCAATAACACCAATTCCGTCAGGGTGTGGTGCGGTCATGTGGTAAGCATCTGAAGAGAGTCCACCACCGATAAGTTCTGCATAGATTTTAGCGCCTCTTGCTTTGGCGTGATCATAATCCTCTAAAACAAGAGCTCCTGCACCTTCGCCTAAGACAAAACCATCTCTAGTACCGTCAAAGGGTCTTGAAGCAGTTTCTGGGCTTTCATTTCTTGTAGACAATGCATGCATTGCGTTAAAACCACCCATTCCTGATTCATTTACAGTTGCTTCACTTCCCCCTGTGACAATCACATCACAATGCCCAAGACGTATTAAGTTTAATGCGTCAAAAATAGCATTGGCTGAGGATGCGCAAGCAGAAACAGTTGTATAGTTTGGCCCCATAAAGCCATGTTTGATGGAGATATTACCCGGGGCGATATCTGCAATCATTTTAGGGATAAAAAAGGGATTAAATCTTGGAGTTCCATTGCCGTTGGCAAAGTTCATTACTTCGTTTTGGAATGTTTCAATACCTCCAATTCCTGCACCCCAAATAACGCCTACTCTAAATTTGTTAATGGCGTCTAAATCTAGTTTGGCATCTATGATAGCTTCGTCAGAAGCTACCATAGCATATTGCGCAAACCGATCCATTTTACGAGCTTCTTTACGATTCAAGAAGTCCGTTACTTCGAAATTTTTTAATTCACAAGCAAACTTTGTTTTGAAATGTTCCGTATCAAAATAAGTCACAGGCGCACAACCACTTTTACCACTTATCAGGGCTTCCCAATAAGCGTCTTTGTTATTGCCTATAGGGGTCAGTGCCCCCAAACCTGTTACTACAACGCGCTTTAGTTCCATAAAAAATTAAAAGGTATTATTTTGCA
>JABAYY010000013.1 GCA_018608765.1 Flavobacteriaceae bacterium | reverse complement strand
TAAAATCTTCAATTCTTGAATTTGTACAACTTCCAATAAACACAAAATTAATCGGGGTATCGATCAACGATTTCCCTGCTTCAAAATTCATATATTCCAATGATTTCTTAAAAGAGGGATCATTGTCTAAAGGAATAGTTTCCGAAATTTTAATGCCCATCCCTGGATTTGTACCATAGGTAACCATAGGCTCTATATCCTCGGCATCAAAGAAGTATTCTTTATCAAAGCTAGCACCATCATCTGTTGGAAGTGTTTTCCAATAGGCGACTTTGGCGTCAAAGGCCTTGTCTTTAGGAGCAAACTCACGATCTTTGACATAGTCAAACGTAGTTTCATCTGGTGCAATCATTCCACCTCGAGCGCCCATTTCTATACTCATATTACAAACCGTCATTCGCCCTTCCATGCTCATGTTTTCAAAAACATCGCCAGCATATTCACAAAAATATCCTGTTCCAGAGTTGGTTCCTAATTTTGATATAATATATAAAATGACATCTTTTGGAAGTACACCATTTTTAAGTGTGCCATTAACGGTCACTCGTAAACTTTTTGGTTTTGATAATAGCAAACATTGACTTGCAAAAACTTGCGCCACTTGACTTGTGCCAATCCCAAAAGCGATGGTGCCAAAAGCACCGTGTGTGGAGGTGTGACTATCGCCACAAACCATGGTCATTCCCGGTTGGGTGATGCCTAATTCAGGCGCCATAACATGAACAATGCCATTGTATTTATGGCCTAATTCGTATAGCGTAATATTATTGTTCTTACAGTTCTCAGAAAGCTGAGCAAGTTGTTTTCTTGACAACTCGTCTTTGACCGGTAGGTGTTGGTCAAGAGTTGGCGTATTGTGGTCGGCTGTTGCCACAATTTGATGGGGTCTAAAAACAGGAATATTTCTATCCACCAATTCGTTAAACGCTTGTGGACTTGTCACTTCGTGTATTAAGTGCTTGTCTATGTATAAAACTTGGGGGCCGTCTTGTACCGTATCAACGACGTGGGCGTCCCAAACTTTATCAAATAAGGTCTTTTTCATGTGTTTATGTTTATTGTTTTTCAAAGGCCACATGGTACATCCATTTAATCATTTTCTTGGGTGTCAAGTTTTGGTTATAGATGTTTCATAAATGCGTATTCGATCTATTTGTAAATTTTACTAATTTTTATAATTTGATGAATATCGTCATCAATCACTTCTTTTTTTGTGTCTGCAAAGTCTAAGAAGTCTTTGTAAACGATATCCAATTCAAGTTTTGTGAGTTCATACCCCACGTTCTTGGCGCGGTAAGCTAAAGCTGCTCGACCACTTCGGGCAGTAAGCACGATAGCAGATTCTGTAACACCAACATCTTTAGGGTCGATAATTTCGTAGGTCTCACGATTTTTAATGACTCCATCTTGGTGTATTCCTGAGCTGTGTGCAAATGCATTTGCGCCAACGATAGCTTTGTTGGGCTGCGTATAAATCCCCATACTTTCAGAGACTAGTTGACTGATGCCATACAGCATTTTGGTATTTATATTGGTATCTAAATTTAAATACGGATGCTGCTTCATAATCATGACCACTTCTTCCAAGGCTGTATTTCCAGCACGTTCTCCGATTCCATTTATAGTACATTCAATTTGTCCAGCACCATTAATGATACCCTCAATAGAATTGGCAGTAGCCAGTCCTAAATCGTTATGACAATGACAAGAAATAATTGCCTTGTCTATGCCTTTTACGTTTTCTTTTAGATACTTAATTTTAGCTCCGTATTCATGTGGTAAACAGTAACCTGTTGTATCTGGAATATTTAAGACTGTTGCACCAGCTTTGATGACGGCTTCACACACACGGGCAAGATATGCATTGTCTGTTCTTCCAGCATCTTCGGCATAAAACTCAACATCCTCAACAAAAGACTTTGCATAGGTAACAGCTCTTACAGCACGCTCTATAATGGCATCTTTGTTTGATTTGAATTTGTGAATAATATGAGAATCTGAAGTTCCGATGCCTGTATGAATTCTCGGTTTTTTTGCATATTTCAGGGCTTCTGCAGCAACCTTAATATCGTTTTCAACCGATCGTGTTAATCCACATACTGTTGCGTTTTTGACAATTTTGGAAATTTCTTCCACAGATTTAAAATCTCCAGGGCTTGAAACGGGAAACCCGGCTTCAATAATATCAACACCTAATAAATCAAGCTGTTTAGCTATAATTATTTTTTGTGCTGTATTTAGCTTACAACCAGGGACTTGCTCGCCATCGCGAAGTGTTGTGTCGAAGATTTGGATTTGTGTGTTAGACATTTATGGTAATATATTTTTGTATTGTTATACGAATTTATATTTTGGATCTTTCAAATGAAGCGTTTATTGTGCAGATATTACGATGTATAACACTGCTATTTGGGATTTAAGCAGCTAATATACAACATTATGCGTCAAAATTTATACTATGACTAAAGAGCAAAAAGATAATTTATTTGTGTTGATAAAGTCGTTGTCCAAATCTGAAAAAAGACAATTTAAACTTTACGTTGGTCGTTTGGGCGTAAATGAGGATTCAAAATTCTTATTACTCTTTAATGTTTTACAGAAACTAAAAACCTACGATGAAGTCGCAGTTTTAAAAAATGGATTTGTAAAAAAACAACAATTATCTAACCTAAAGGCGCATTTGTACAAGCAAATTCTGATCAGCTTGCGATTAAACCCGTCACATCAAGACATAAGAATTCAAATTAGAGAGCAACTCGATTTTGCTACGATTTTGTACCACAAAGGGCTGTATACACAAAGCTTAAAAATATTGGATAAAGCCAAATCTTTAGCCATAGTAAATGAAGAAAAAAACATTGCTAACGAGATTGTGGAATTAGAAAAATTAATTGAGTCGCAATACATTACTCGAAGCATTAGTAATAGGGCAGATGAGTTAACCATTCAGGCCAAAACCTTGAATCAACAAAATGTATTGGCAAGCAAATTATCCAATTTGTCACTTCAGTTATATGGACTGTTTCTTAAAACAGGTTATGTCAAACAAGCTTCGGAACATGAAAAGGTCACAAAATATTTCAATGATCGACTGCCTGTATACAAGATTTCGGAGTTGGGATTTAGAGAAAAATTGTGGCTCTATAAATCCTATTTATGGTACAGTTTTCTCACCCAAGATTTTTTAGCCTGTTACAAATACTCTAAAAAATGGGTAGATCTTTTCCACGAAAATCCAGGAATGATTAAGTTGAATCCTGTTTTTTTTCTAAATGGAAATCAGTATCTGTTAGAGGCACTGTTTTTCATTAGACAGCATGACAAGTTTAGAGAGGTGCTCTCAAATCTCATCAAGATTACGGAGGAAGAGTGGTTTCCAAAAGACGATAATGTAGAAAGCCTCACGTTTTTGTTTGTAGGGTCCAATAAATTTAATGCACACTTTATGGACGGGACTTTTAAAGAAGGTCTCCCATTGGTGTCCGAAACTCTTGAAGGTCTTCATAAACATAAATCGCGTATTGATGAACATCACGTTATGGTGTTCTATTATAAAATTGCGAGTTTGTATTTTGGAATCGGAGAATATGATAAATGCATAGCATATTTAAATAAAATCATTAGCAATAAATCGCTTCAAATGCGAGAAGATTTGATGTGTTTCTCAAGAATTTTAAATCTCGTAGCCCATTATGAAGCTGGATTGGATTATAATTTAGAGTCTCTAATAAAAAGCACCTATCGTTTCTTGATTAAAATGGAAGATTTATATTTAGTACAAAAAGAGATGATCAAGTTTTTAAAGCTATTGGGGGACATTTATCCACAAGATCTAAAAGCGGCATTTAAGCAGTTGCATGCCAAGCTTAAAGTGTTTGAAAACGACCCTTATGAAAAACGGGCGTTTCTATATTTAGATGTATTGTCGTGGCTTGAGAGTAAAATAGAAAATAAATCGGTAGAATCTATAATTAGGAGAAAATTTTTATCTTTAAATAAAAATAATTAATATTTTCCGAAAATAATTTGGTTTTTAAGATTTTATTATTGAATATTTGCATCAACAAAGTTCAATAGCTTACTGAGATGTTATC
>JABAYY010000102.1 GCA_018608765.1 Flavobacteriaceae bacterium | reverse complement strand
TGCTAATTCTTTTAATTGTGCAACAGTCATTGCAGATAAATCTTGAGCAGCTTCTACTTTTGGTGTAGCAGCTTTTGCAGCTGGCTTAGAAGCTTCTTTCTTTGCAGCTGGTTTTGCTTTTGGCGCAGCAGCTTTGGCTGGTGCAGCTTTTTTAGCTCCTGAAGCAGCAATGCTTTCGATTTGGATTTCAGTTAAAGATTGGCGGTGGCCATTCTTAACTCTATATCCTTTACGTCGTTTCTTTTTGAATACGATCACTTTATCACCCTTAAGGTGTTTTAAGACTTTAGCTCCTACTTGAGCTCCGTCTATAGCCGGGGCGCCAACAGTAACTTTGCCACCATCTGCTAAAAGAAGTACATTGTCAAAAGTGACTTTTTTTCCTTCTTCAGTTTGCAAACGATTCACAAAGACTTTTTGGTCTTTTTCAACTTTGAATTGATGCCCTGCTATTTCTACAATTGCGTACATAGCGTAACGTTTTTATTAAATTAGATTAAATTAATCCGCTACACCTGAAAGTATAGCGGCTGCAAATATAATGCTTAATTCTTACTACACAAACAAAATAGTTTTATTAAGACAAATTTGGCGCTATCAGCTTAATTTTAAGATGTTTGTCTTATTTAAAAATGTTTTTTTTAATTTTTATTCGTAAATTTGTAAAATCCAAATCTAAATAAACTATCATGAAAACTACCTACATTATTTTCACGATGCTGTCTTGTAGCATTGTATTTTCTCAAGAGTACCTAGAAAGTCAACCCATAAACCCTGAACCAGGCAAATGTTATGCAAAATGTGTAACCCCTGACGAATTCAAGGATGAAACCATTAAAGTCGAGAGTGTCCCTAGCTATAAGAAGCTAGAAATTGTGCCTGCTATCTACAAAACAATTTCAGTCGATGTTGTTTTGAAACCGAGTTCTAAAAAATACGTAAACATCCCTGCTGTGTATAATACAGTTGTAGACACTGTATGGATTAAAGACCCATACAATAAAATTACGGTAAGCGAAGCTCAGTTTGGATCTACAAAAAAACAAGTAGAAATACTACCTGCAAGTGAGACTTGGGTGGCTGGTGAAAAAGACCCAGACTGTCCTTCTATCGACCCAAGTGATTGCCGTATATTTCATTACCGAAAAGACCCAGCTCTTGTAAGAGACGTCCCAGTGAGTACAATAAAAACTGCTGCCTCGCTACAGAAAACAACCATAAAAGGCAACTACAAACTGGTAAAAAGAAAAATTGAAGTTAGCCCAGCCACAACAAGGGTAGAATTAATCCCTGCATTAACAGAAAAAATTAATAAGAGAGTTATTGTAAAGGATGAAACAACAAAAGCAATAGTAGTTCCTGCCGAGCATGTAAATGTCACTAAAAAAATATTAGTCAAAAAAGGGGGCATGACTGCCTGGAGAATGGTTCCTTGTACAATAAAACGTGCTGGAGTTGTTCCAATATTCTATGCCTCAGGAAGCGCCGTCCTAACTCAAGAGTCGAAACGATTAATTGACAAATACATATGGTCAATTTTAAAAGATGATTCAACTTCAATTATAGAAATAGGATCCCATACCGATTCTCAAGGAGGTGAAAACTCAAATATGAAATTATCTGAAAAAAGAGCTAAAATAGTGGTTGATTATTTAGTGAATAAAGGAGTAAATCCAGAACGTTTAATTGCCGTTGGTTATGGAGAAAGTAAATTGTTAAACGATTGTGATGACTCAAAAAAATGCTCTGATTTGAAGCACAAAAAAAACAGAAGAACTGAATTTAAAGTATTCTAAAATTGATACTTAATTAAAATTTAAAAGTAAATCTTAATTAATAAAATTTAGGTTTTCTTTTTTATTAATGAACTATAATTTAAATTAAATAATTATTTTTGGGAACAAAATGTAACAAAATTTGACTTTAAACGTCTAATTGAATATTATAAACTAAAAATTAACTCATGAAAAAATGCTTATGTTCTTTAGCTTCTTTGCTTCTGATGACTTTAACAATCTCAGCACAAGAAGTTAAATTTGAAGAGTACGATTTAAGTAACGGTATGCACGTTATTTTACATCAAGACAACACAGCACCTGTTGTGACAACTTCCGTTATGTACCATGTTGGTGCAAAAGATGAAAATCCTGAACGGACTGGATTTGCACACTTTTTTGAACACTTACTATTTGAAGGAACTAAAAATATTCCGAAAGGAGAATGGTTTACGATTGTAACTTCCAACGGTGGAAGTAACAATGCCAACACAACTGATGACCGAACTTACTATTATGAAGTATTCCCTTCAAACAATGTAGAGCTAGGACTGTGGATGGAATCTGAGCGTTTACTTCACCCTGTTATTAACCAAGATGGTGTTGATACGCAAAATGAGGTTGTAAAAGAGGAAAAAAGATTAAGAGTTGACAACAGCCCTTATGGAAAATTCCTTGAAATGATCAAAGTTAACATGTTTAAAAAACATCCATATAAAGGAACTACAATTGGAAAAATGGCACACTTAGATGCCGCGACTCTTGAAGAGTTTCAAGCATTTAATAAAAAATTCTATGTTCCTAACAATGCTGTTTTAGTGGTCGCTGGTGATATTAATGTTGCAGCGGTTAAGGTAATGATTGAAAATTATTTTGGACCGATTCCTAGAGGTGAAGACATCGTTAGAAACTTCCCAAAAGAAGACCCTATTACAGAGCCAATGCGTGCGAAAGCTTATGACTCTAATATTCAAATTCCGGCTGTAATGGCAGCATATAGAACGCCTTCGTTCAAAGAAAGAGACTCTTATGTGTTAAGTATGATCTCAACTTATTTAAGTGATGGAAAGACATCAAAACTTTACAAGAAAATTGTTGATGACAAAAAGATGGCTCTCCAAGTAGGTGCACTTGATTTTAGTCAAGAAGACTACGGAACCTACATATTATACGGATTGCCTTTAGGGGATGTTTCACTAGACGACCTTATTGTTGAAATGGATGAAGAAATTGCAAAGCTTCAAAATGAACTTATTTCTGAGAGAGACTACCAAAAAATTCAAAACAAGTTTGAGAACAACTTTGTAAGTTCAAACTCTAGTTTTGAAGGGATTGCAAATTCATTGGCACGTTACTATATGCTGTATGGCGATGTTAATTTAATTAATAATGAAATTGACATTTACCGTTCAATAACACGTGAAGAAATCAAAACGGTTGCAAACAAATATCTAAATGCTGACCAACGATTGATATTAGAATACTTACCAGAATCCGATAAGGAATAACAACTAAAAGATTTAATAATGAAAACTAAATTATATATATTAATTGCCGTGTTTTTTATGTCTCTAGGAGTGAATGCTCAGATTGACCGCTCACAGCAACCAAAACCAGGACCTGCTCCAATAATTTCATTGGAGAAGCCACAAGAATTTGAATTAAAAAATGGCCTCAAAATATTGGTCGTTGAAAACCATAAACTGCCAAGAGTATCTTTCAATATCGCTTTTGACAGAGACCCAGTTTTAGAAGGTGAAAAAGCAGGCGTAACAGCACTGTTAGGTGCCATGTTAGCAAACGGGACCACAACTATTTCAAAAGATGATTTTAATGAAGAAATTGACTTTTTAGGGGCACGTTTGAATTTTGGTTTTGGCGGAGGTTCAGCAGGATCAATAACAAAATACAGCAATCGTATGCTGGAGTTATTAGCAGATGCCGCGATGAACCCTCTACTTACTGAAGAAGAATTTCAAAAAGAAAAAGAAAAACTTATTGAAGGTATTAAATCAGATGCCAAAAGTGTCGATGCAATTGCAGGACGTGTTGGCGGTGCATTAGCGTACGGAAAACAACACCCTTATGGAGAATTTGTAACTGAAGAATCTGTTGAAGCTGTAACTCTTGCAGACGTAAAAACTTATTTCGATACATACTTTACTCCTAACAATACGTACCTAGTAATTATTGGAGACGTAAACACAAAATCAATTGTGAAGCTTGTAAAAAAGCATTTCAAGAAATGGGAAAAAGCAGCGACTACAACAACTGTGATTATAGAACCGAATGCGAATCCTGAATCCTTAGAGATTGATTTCATTGACATGCCAAACGCTGTACAATCAAACATTTCATTGACTAGCAATGTAAAGCTAAAAATGAGTGACCCTGATTACCATGCAGTTCTTATTGCTAATAAAATATTAGGTGGTGGATTTAATAGTTACTTAAACATGAACCTTCGTGAAGAGCATGGTTACACATATGGCGCACGTTCTTCTGTTGGAACAGACAAATATATCTCACGTTTCAGAGCTGGAGCAGCCGTAAGAAATGCAGTCACTGACAGTGCTGTTGTTGAAACGATAAAAGAAATTAAACGCTTTCAAGCCGAGCCTGTAGAAGCGGATGCTTTAGCAAATGCCAAAGCAAAATATGTTGGTGATTTTGTATTAGCACTAGAAAGACCAAGTACAATTGCTCAATATGCAATCAATACTAAAATCAACGAATTACCAGCAGATTTTTATGCAACGTATTTAGAAAAAATAAACGCGGTATCTATTGAAGATGTAAACCGAGTTGCAAATCTCTATTTTACTGCAGATAACGCTCGAATCGTGGTGGTTGGTAAAGGAAGTGAAGTGATCACAAACCTTGAAAAAACAGGGATTCCAATCAATTACTTTGATACGTTTGCAAACCCTGTTGAAAAGCCTGAATTTACAAAGCCAATTCCAGCAGGAGTAACTGCTGCAACGGTACTAGAAGGTTATATTATAGCCATTGGAGGCCTTGAAGCTGTCAATGCTGTAAACTCTGTAATGACTGCTGCAAATGTAACGATCGAAGGTATGCCGTTTAAACCAACTGCTGTATCGAAAACTATGACACCAAACATGTCATCAATGGAAATGTCTATTGAGGGAATGGGAACTGTCATGAAACAAAAGTATGATGGTGCAGAAGGATATGTAGAACAACAAGGAATGCAGCAACCAATGTCGGAAGACGAGCTTGCTGAAAAAGCAAAAGAAAAAGGCTTATTTCCAGAAACTTATTTAGATGCAAGTACCTTAACGCTGGTTAGCTTAACAGCGATTGACGGAGTAGATGTTTACAAATTAAAAGTTGAAGATGACGCTTATCGTTATTATGACGCTGCTACAGGTCTTTTAGTGAGAACTGAAAAATCACAAGAAATGCAAGGTCAAAAAATAACCTCTGTTCAAGACTTATCTGATTATAGAGAAGTGAATGGAGTTTTATTTCCATACGTTCAGAAAATAACTTCAGGTCCACAAGTGATTGGGATGGCAGCAAGTGAAATTGTCGTTAATGACGGCGTTACTGCTGAAGATTTTAAATAATCTAACTTTTATAAATTCTAAAAACCGAGGCATTAGCTTCGGTTTTTTTTTGCTTTTTTATTCGCTAAATAAATTCCACATAAAATAAGTAAAGAGGCTAACCCTTGGTCTAAACCAAAAAGCTCTCCATCAATCAACCCCCAAAGCAGCGCTACTAGCGGCATTAAATAGGTAACAGAAGAAGCAAATACAGGACTCGAAATCTGTATAAGATTATTGAAAATAATTTTCGCCATTACTGTTCCAAAGATTGCCAAGGTTGACACATACCCTATCGAAGCATAAACAGCTTCATTTTCAAAAGTCTTAACAGTAAAAAAATCAGAGAAAATCAACACCAATAAAGCAGGTATGAATATAGCGACGAAGTTTCCTGTAGCAATGGCAATCGGCTTAACCTCCTGAAGGTAATGTTTAATAATATTCACATTAAAAGCATACATAACAGTTGCCAAGACTACAAAACCAGCGTATAAATAATTTTGATCAGGATTGAGTTCCATACTATTAAAAATAAGCATTGAGGCTCCGACAAAACCCAAAATCACACCTAATATTTGCATCTTTGTGGATGTAATTTTAAAAACCGCTAGACCTATTAAAATTGCATTTAATGGTACTAAAGCGTTTAGAATAGACACCACGCCACTGTCAACCTCTGTTTCTGCAAATGCAAATAAAAAGGCTGGCAAAAAGGTGCCTATAAAACCAGATAAAACAATCCATTTCCACTGACCACTAAGAATCGTTTTGAGAGACCTATAACCAATCAGAAAAATAAAAAGAGACGAAATGACCGTTCTCAAACTCCCCAATTGTAAAGGCGTCAAAGCAATTAAACCCTTTTTGATAAGAATAAAAGAACTTCCCCATACAATCGCTAGTGTAAATAAGTACACCCATTTTCTTTGTTCTTGATTCATTTATAGATTATTAATTTTTCACAAAATTGAGCAATAAATTAGAATAACACTGAATTATTTTTAAATTTGTTTAAATACCTAAATAAAATACTATGAAACATTTCAAAATTATCTTAGCCTACGCATTTCTATTTATGTTCTTTTTAGCTTGTAAGAACGAGCCAAAAACAGAAACAATAACCGTAGAAACCAGCGAAGAAACAACCAAAAGCTTAGATTCCAATGCGACCTATTCCAAAGCAGAATTCAATATCAAAGGGATGACCTGCGAAATAGGATGTGCTAAAACCATTCAGAAAAAACTTTCGAATATGGAAGGCGTAAAATCTGCAACCGTCGATTTTAAAAGCGAAATGGCGATGGTCGAATACGACGTTGCCAAAGCAAATCCAATGAGCATTAGCAAAACGGTGACTTCTGTAGCAGACACCTACTCGGTAGAAAACATGAAAACTGTAGCGGAATTTTCAGGTGCTAAAAAATCATGTGAAAAAGAATGCAAAAAAGCATGCTGCAAAGACAAAACGAAAGCCGACAAAAAAGCTTGTGCTGAAAATTGTAAAAAAGAATGCTGCGCTAAAAAAGCTTAATTTTTTTGCATCAGAGTTTCTATTTCATCTACTTCAATAGGGATGTGTTGCATTAAATTTAAAGGTGGGCCTACAGCTTGAATGACAACATCGTCTTCGAGTCGGATGCCCATTTTTTCATTAGGTATGTAAATTCCAGGTTCCACTGTAAACACCATATTTTCTGTCATAGGCGTTTTTAAAGGACCAAAATCATGCGTATCTAATCCCATATGGTGCGATGTTCCGTGCATGAAATATTTTTTATAAGCAGGCCATTTTGGGTCTTCATTTTGAACATCAGCTTTATCAATTAAACCTAACCCCAAAAGTTCAGAGGTCATCATTTTTCCAACCTCAACATGATAATCTTCCCAAATAGTGCCAGGAACTAATAACTTAGTTGCCTCATTTTTAACATTTAAAACCGCTTGATAAACAGCTTTTTGGCGTGCCGTAAATCGCCCATTAACAGGGATCGTTCGAGTCATGTCACTTGCATAATTTGCATACTCTGCTCCAACGTCCATGAGTAACATATCGCCATCCTTACAAGCTTGATTGTTTTCTATATAATGCAACACACAAGCATTGTATCCCGATCCGATGATTGGAGTGTAAGCAAATCCTTTCGAACGATTTTTGAGAAATTCGTGAGCGAATTCTGCCTCAATTTCGTACTCCATAACGCCCGGCTTTATAAAAGCCAAAGCTCTTCTAAACCCTTTTTCTGTAATATCACAAGCAGTTTGCATCAACGCAATTTCTTCTGGCTCTTTAACACCACGTATCGCCTCCATAATTGGAAAATTAGGAGCAATCTCGTGATTTGGATAGGTGGATTTAATCATTTTTAAAAAGCGATCGTCCCGAGTTTCCATTTCAACTGCTTGGCGGTAATGATTATTATTATTAAAATAAAAAAGAGTCGCTTCTGCCATCAATTTTGGGAAAATCGAATCAAACTCTTTTAACCAATACACCGTTTGAACTCCCGATGCAGCAGTTGCCTGAGATTTACTAAGTTTAGAGCCTTCCCATACTGCAATGTGATCATTTGTTTCTTTTACAAAAAGAATTTCTCTATGTGCAGCTTCGTTTGCAGTAGGAAATATAATTAAAATACTTTCTTCTTGGTCTACCCCACTGAGGTAAAAAATATTCCGGTGCTGTTCAAATGGTAGTGTACTATCTGCACCTGTAGAAAAGACATCATTAGAGTTAAATACAGCGATTGATTTAGGTTGCATTTGCCGTGAAAACTTTAATCTGTTTTTTGTAAATAACTGAGAACTAATAGGTAGGTATTTCATCTATTAAAATTTATTGTTTTTAATGATCACATTCAACATTTAAATAACCATCTGCTTTGCGTGTAAAGTTTTAGATTTGGATGTTTAGCAATCTTAAGTATTTTCCTCAAATTTAGAAAAAAATTTATAATAATACGCCAAATTTAAAATGTTAAACCTACTCTATAACAATCTGTTAATTTAAAATAATTATAAATAAAAAAATTAACACTAATGTTATTGCCTAAAACGTTGTCGTAGATTACCTTTGCGAGGTTAAAAAATAGCATCTAATTATGAGTGGATTTTTAAAGTCTTCAATTGGGAAAAAGATTGCCATGGCGCTCTCTGCATTTTTCCTCATGTTTTTCCTTTTACAACATTTCGCCATTAACATTCTATCGATTTTCAACCCAGATACTTTCAACGAAGTCTCGCACTTTATGGGAACGAATCCATTGGTTCAATTTGTTTTACAACCCGTTCTTATTTTTGGAGTGGTTTTTCATTTTGTAATGGGATTTGTATTGGAATATAAAAACTACACATCTCGATCAATTAGCTATGCCAAAAACAACGGCAACGCTAACTCAACTTGGATGAGCAGAAATATGATTTATAGTGGGTTTGCTATTTTGGCATTCGTTGCACTACATTTTATTGATTTTTGGTTCCCAGAACTTAACACTAAGTATGTCATTGGTGATATGAGTGGTTTGCACAATGGTGAGTTTAGATATTATCATGAATTGGTTGAGAAATTTCACAACCCTGCAAGAGTAGGCGCATATGTAGTTGCTTTTATATTTCTTGCCCTCCACCTATTACACGGGTTTAACTCTGCATTTCAATCAGTTGGAGCAAATAATAAATATACAAAATCACTAAAAGGTTTTGGGAAAGTATACGCAATAACCATCCCTTTAGGATTTATTGTCATCGCCCTCTTCCACTTTTTTAACAATACACACTAAAACATAGGATTATGGCTTTAGATTCAAAAATACCAGAAGGTCCTTTAGAAGATAAATGGACCAAACATAAAAATAACATTAACCTTGTAAATCCTGCAAACAAGCGTCACATCGACGTGATTATTGTTGGAACTGGACTTGCTGGTGGATCTGCTGCCGCGACCCTTGCAGAACTTGGCTACAACGTAAAAGCGTTTTGTTTTCAAGATTCTCCGCGTCGTGCACACTCCATTGCTGCACAAGGAGGCATCAATGCCGCAAAAAATTATCAAGGAGACGGCGATTCTACATACCGATTATTTTACGATACGGTTAAAGGGGGCGATTACCGTTCACGTGAAGCCAACGTACACCGTTTAGCAGAAGTGTCCACCAACATCATTGACCAATGTGTTGCGCAAGGTGTGCCTTTTGCAAGAGATTACGGAGGACTTTTAGACAACCGTTCTTTTGGAGGAGTTTTAGTTTCTAGAACCTTTTATGCCAAAGGACAAACAGGTCAACAACTATTGTTAGGGGCCTACTCTGCTATGAACCGTCAAATTGGACGTGGGAAAATAAAAATGTACAACCGTCACGAAATGTTAGACGTCGTAATTGTAGGCGGAAAAGCACGTGGAATTATTACTCGAAATTTAGTAACTGGAGAAATTGAACGCCACTCAGGTCATGCAGTCGTTTTAGGAACTGGAGGCTACGGAAATGTATTTTATCTCTCTACAAATGCAATGGGAAGTAATGTAACAGCTGCTTGGAAAGCGCACAAACGAGGTGCTTATTTTGCAAACCCATGTTACACACAAATTCATCCTACTTGTATTCCTGTTTCTGGAGATCACCAATCAAAATTAACCCTGATGTCTGAATCCTTAAGGAATGATGGACGTATATGGGTTCCAAAAAAATTAGAGGATGCCAAAGCGATTCAAAATCGCGATTTAAAGCCTACGGATCTCGCTGAGGATCAACGCGATTATTTTTTAGAAAGACGCTATCCAGCATTTGGCAATTTAGTGCCAAGAGATGTTGCTTCGCGCGCTGCTAAGGAACGTTGTGACGAAGGTTTTGGTGTAAATAAAACAGGTGAAGCGGTCTTTTTAGACTTTGCTGCCGCAATTATCAGATACGGAAAAGAAAAAGCACACGTCAAAGGATTGAATGAAGACGATGCTGCACTGATACAAACTTTAGGAAAAGAAGTCGTTAAAAGTAAATACGGCAACCTATTTCAGATGTATGAGAAGATAGTAGATGAAAATCCATATGAAACTCCAATGATGATTTATCCAGCCGTACACTACACAATGGGTGGTGTTTGGGTTGATTATAATTTACAAACAACCATTCCGGGACTTTATGCGATTGGAGAAGCTAATTTTTCTGACCACGGTGCCAACCGTTTGGGGGCGTCAGCATTAATGCAAGGACTTGCAGATGGCTATTTTGTATTGCCATACACCATTGGAAACTATTTATCTGATGACATTAGAACTGGCCCAATTCCAACAGACACTGTCGAATTTGAAGAAGCGGAAGCCAAAGTAACTTCAGAAATAAATCACTTTGTAAATAATAAAGGAACCAAGCCTGTGGATTATTTCCACAAACGTCTTGGGAAAATTATGTGGAACAAATGTGGAATGGCTCGTAACGAAAAAGAATTAAAAGAAGCTATTGAAGAGATATCTGCACTTCGTGAGGAGTTTTATAAAGATGTACTTGTACCAGGTTCTGCGGATGAATTTAATGAAGAATTAGCAAAAGCAGGACGGGTTGCAGATTTCCTTGAGTTAGGAGAACTGTTTGCAAAAGACGCCTTGGTACGTGAAGAATCTGCTGGTGGACACTTTAGAGAAGAACACCAAACCCCAGAAGGAGAAGCACAAAGAAGAAAAGAATTTCAGTTTGTGGCTGCATGGGAATACAAAGGAGAACCTAAGGATGCTGAGTTACATAAAGAAGCATTAGTTTACGAAAATATTGAAGTTAAAGAACGCTCATACAAATAAGAACTGCTATGAATTTAACATTACAAATATGGCGACAAGAAAACGCCACTACTGAAGGAAAAATCGTAGAATATCCAATTCAGGATATTTCACCCGACATGTCATTTCTTGAAATGTTGGATATATTAAATAGACAACTTATTACTAATGGTGATTCGCCTGTCGCATTTGATCACGATTGTAGAGAAGGGATTTGCGGATCTTGTTCTTTATACATCAATGGAGAAGCGCACGGTCCAGACCGACTGGTTACTACCTGTCAACTACACATGCGTAAATTTAAGGATGGTGATACCATTTTTATTGAACCTTTTAGAGCTGATGCATTTCCTGTTATTAAAGATTTAATTGTAGACCGTTCGGCTTTTGACAGAATCCAACATTCTGGAGGATTTATTTCGGTAAATACTTCTGGAAACACACAAGATGGTAATTCAATTCCAATTTCAAAACACGATGCTGACGAAGCAATGGATGCTGCAACTTGTATTGGTTGCGGTGCTTGTGTAGCCACTTGTAAAAACTCTTCTGCAATGCTATTTGTAGGAGCTAAAGTATCACAATATGCCCTACTGCCACAAGGTCAAATTGAAGCCACAGACCGTGTTCAAAATATGGTAGCACAAATGGATTTAGAAGGATTTGGAAACTGTACCAATACGGGTGCTTGTGAGATAGAATGTCCAAAAGGAATTTCATTGGAAAATATTGCACGAATGAATCGCGAATTGATTAAAGCTAGTTTGAAGCCTTAATCTTCTAAGATAAATTCTTCAATCGTATCCCATCCTGCGCGAACCTCAACAGGTTCTTGAGCGTAGCTCACACGTTCTGGTTGGACCTTGTTTAAATAATCTCCAGAATCATAAACACCGTTTTGATTCGAGTCAAAAACAACTCTTAAATAATAGATACCTGGTGTAACCTCATTGAAATCTACTGGTGAAGCTTCTAGCGATAAAGACGATTCGACGGCAATGCCTTTATCATCTGTGAGCTCGACAATCAAAGGATACACTCCGTTGCGAATTTCTATACGAACATCTCCATAAGACGATCGTAATTTAGTTGTTACTTTGAAATTTAAAGTGTCATTTTGAGCGCCATAGAAATCTGTAAAAGCGCCTGGAAGCATTTCGATAGTGTAATTATTTTTTTCAGTTTTTTCAAAATCAAAGTCAACCGTATTAGCAAAGGCGTCCAAGACCATTGTTGGATTCTGAAATAACGAATCCTTATCCTTAATTCGCACTTTGGTTGCATCTATAGAATCTAATGGAACCGTAGCGCTTAGCTTGTAAGTCTCTTTTAATTTGAGTGTAGAATTAAGAGATTTAAAAATCAACGAATCCGACTTAAAATCTTTAATCTTCACAACCGTTGTATCAATAGTTTTATTATTAGTAAGTTCAAAAACCAAGGAATCTACTTCTAGTTTTGGACGGAACCAATAGTTGAGAGTATCTTTGTCGGCCTCTTTTGTAACAATGGAAGCAAACCATTCTGGAACGTCTGAAAGGAGCTTAATATCTAGCGACTCTCCATCGCCCTCATATCCAAAGGCAAGCTTGCTAGACGATACTTGTTTGGCACGTTTGAATTTGAAATCAATCGTTTCTTTAAACATTTTTAGAACATAAGCCGTATCCGAAGGCACTGTTATAAACTGCCTTCTATACCCAATTTTATCTGTTTTTGGTTGAAAGGTATAATTAGGGTTTTCTTCATTGAGAGCTGCTAAAAGGTAAGTACCCTCTTTAATGTTTTCTAAATTAAACCCAGAAACGCTGTCTGTATTTGCTATATATTTTGGCTTCTGTTTATAAAGAATTGAATCAGTAAAAGCAGAGTCCACTTCAAATAATAAGACAGCGATACGATCGTCAACATCTTTGTTCAAAGCATCTGTAACGATTCCAGAAACAGAAAGCGAATCAATATAATCCCCAGTAGAAAACACATATTTATAATACGGAAATATATTTCCTTCGTTGTTGTCCGCGATACTTTCTCCAAAGTTAAAAGCATAGGTCGTATTTGCTTGAAGTGTGTCTAGTATTTTGATCTTAATATACTTACTAGCACTACCAACTGGGGTGATTTCTGGCTCAGGATCCATGAGTGGTGAAATAAGGAGCTGCTTTTGCAAATCTTTCATTTTGATGTATTCATCAAAATAAATAATGATTTCTTTTGAATCAAAGTTTAATGAAAAATTCTCTGGAATCGATTTTATAATCACTGGTGGCAATTCGTCTTTTGGACCTCCAGATGCTGTACCTTTATTGGCACAGTGTGAGAAAATCAAACTGACAACAACTAAAAACCCTAAATTGGCTAACTTCTTACCCATTAATACTGCATTTTACGCAAAGTAACAACATATTTTAGTACTAACGAAAAATGGAATGCGTAATTGCAATTGTTGCAACACTTAATCGAATCTTATTCTCTGGATTCAATACTAAAGCACATGCCTCTATGGTTGCTCCAGTAGTAATAATATCATCTACAAGTAGTATATGTTTAGTTTCAATCGTATTTAGATTTTGAGCATAAAAACTATCTGCAACAGATTTAAAACGCGCTTCTCGGGACTGAAAAACTTGGGTTTTTGTGTTGATGGATTTCAAAAGCACATCATCTACGTAAGAAGCCTTTAATGCTTTAGCAATCTGTTGTGCAAAAAGTGTCACCTGATTATACCCTCTTTTTTTTAATTTTTTTGAATGTATAGCAACTGGAATTACAACATCAATCGATTCAAAATATGGAGACTCCAAAAGTTCAGCACCCAACCAATCTCCAAAAATACGTCCAATCTCTTCTTTGCCTTTGTATTTTAGACGATGTAACAACTGTTGAACTCTTCCACTTTTATGAAAATAAAAGAGTGCCGTTGCCGCTTCTAGATGTACCCGACCATAAAAGATTTTTTTCACTGTTTTGGGGCGCTCAAAATGGTATTTTGTTAACGGCAATTCATGCCGACACCCCACGCAAATATCCGGTTCATTGTCTGTTAAAATCGTCTCACAAGCATGGCAAGTTTTCGGAAAAAACAAATTAATTACAGCAGAGAGCATACAAAGTACATTTAGGAGAAATAAAATTATAATAATATTTTATATTTCATCCTAACTTTAAGTTTAATTTAAAAAGCGTTTTCTATTTTTGTAACATGACAAATCAAGGGGAAAGTTTCAAGAAAGTTATATCACACGCCAAAGAATACGGATTTGTATTTCAGAGTAGTGAAATTTACGATGGCCTAAGTGCAATTTATGACTATGCACAAAATGGTGTAGAGTTAAAGAAAAATATTCGTGACTATTGGTGGAAAGCCATGGTTCAGATGAATGAAAACATCGTTGGTTTAGATGCTGCTATTTTTATGCATCCTACAACTTGGAAAGCTTCGGGTCATGTTGATGCTTTTAACGATCCTTTGATTGATAATAAAGACTCTAAAAAACGCTACAGAGCCGATGTTCTTGTAGAAGATTATTGTGCTAAAATTGAAGGCAAAATTGAGAAAGAAGTCAAAAAAGCTGAAAAACGTTTTGGAGACAGTTTTGATAAAAGTGAGTTCATTTCAACAAACGGAAGAGTCGTTGGCTATCAAACTAAAATAAACAGTATTTTATCTCGACTGGCCAAATCCTTAGAAAATGAAGATTTAGCAGATGTTAAAGCACTTATTGAAGAGCTTGAAATTGCAGACCCTTTAACTGGAAGTAAAAACTGGACTGAAGTGAAGCAATTCAACCTCATGTTTGGCACTAAACTAGGGGCTTCCGCAGAAAGTGCGATGGATTTATATTTACGACCTGAAACAGCCCAAGGTATTTTTGTGAATTTTTTAAACGTTCAAAAATCGGGACGCATGAAAATCCCTTTTGGAATTGCACAAACAGGAAAAGCTTTTAGAAATGAAATTGTAGCACGTCAGTTTATTTTTAGAATGCGTGAATTTGAACAAATGGAAATGCAGTATTTCATCAAGCCTGGAACTCAAAAACAATGGTACGAGCATTGGAAAGAAGCCCGTATGAAATGGCATTTATCGTTAGGGATGGGCGCCGACAATTACCGATTCCACGATCATGAAAAATTAGCACACTATGCAGATGCTGCTTCCGATATCGAATTTAGATTCCCTTTTGGATTCAAAGAATTAGAAGGTATTCACTCACGTACCGACTTTGATTTAAGTCAACACGAAAAACATTCTGGCAAAAAACTTCAATATTTTGACCACGAAGAAAATAAAAACTACACTCCTTACGTTCTAGAGACATCCATCGGATTGGACCGTATGTTTTTAGCCGTATTTTCAAATGCATTGACCGAAGAAACCTTAGAAAACAACACCACTCGAACTGTATTAAAACTGCCCGCAGTCTTAGCACCTATTAAAGCCGCAATTTTACCCTTAGTGAAAAAGGATGGATTGCCTGAAGTTGCAAAAACGATTTTAGCTGATTTGCAATGGGATTTTAATGTGGTATACGATGAAAAAGATGCGGTTGGAAGACGTTATCGCCGTCAGGATGCTTTAGGAACTCCGTTCTGTATTACGGTGGACCATGATTCTTTGGAAGATCATTGTGTCACCATCAGACATCGAGATTCTATGGAGCAACAACGTGTGAAAATAGAAAATTTAAAAACAATTATTGAAAATCAAGTAGCCATGAAACACTGGCTTAAGAAAATCAACTAGAATAAATTTAACCAATTTTGAACTTAAGCATAAAGCGTATTGTATTTATACTGATATTTTTAAATAGCAGTACTTTTTTTGGTCAAATAAATGAACCCCCAACAGTGACTGCTATTGGAGATCAAGTATATTGTCCACTAAGCCAACAGCCGATTGTAACCTCTTTTAACATTGTCGATCCAGATGATACGTTGATTCCAGCTTTTTTTATTCAAATATCTTCAGGTTACATTTTAGGATCAGATCAACTGCTTTTAACAGGGTCACACCCCACTATAGCAGCCACTTGGAATGCAAACGAAGCCAAATTAACATTGACGGGGCTCAGTGGTGGCTCTGCAAGCTACACAGATATTATTGCAGCAGTTTATGATGTTGTTTTTATTAGCAACAACCTAGATGTGGGGGCTAAGACCTTTTCATTAACTGCGGGGTCTGCGAATTATTTAGCTTCAACAGATCATTATTACGACTATGTACCCTCAAATTTGATTAGTTGGACTGATGCCAAAACGACTGCTGAATCGATGAATTATTTTGGATTACAAGGCTATTTAGCCACCTTAACCACCCCTGACGAAGGACAAATTGCCGGGGAATTATCGCCTGGAACGGGCTGGATTGGCGCCTCAGATGCAGCAAGTGAAGGCGTCTGGAAATGGATGACGGGTCCTGAAGTAGGATTAACGTTTTGGAATGGTGATGTTGGAGGGTCGGCACCTGCAGGAATATATTCGAATTGGAATAATGGCGAGCCAAATAATGCTGGTGATGAAGATTATGCACACATTACAGATCTTAGCGTAACCACCATTCCTGGATCTTGGAATGATTTGCCTGAAAACACTGCTGGCCAACCCTCAAATTACCAAGCCAAAGGTTTTGTCATTGAATACGGAGGAATGCCAGGAGACCCTAGCTTAAGCATCTCTGCGTCCACAACTTTCAGTCCGCCACAAATTTTATCAACAAGCCCCACTGTAAGCTGTGAAAATGACCCTGCAAACCTTTCGGCGACTTCAAATACCACTGATGTTTTATGGTATGACAGTCAAAATGGAGGTACTCTTTTATTTACAGGAAACAATTATAACCCCATTTTAACCACAAATACTACCTTTTGGGTTTTAGCGTCTAATAATGGCTGTACCACTGGAACCAGAACCGCCGTGACTGCCACGGTTAATTCCGCTCCAACAGTGGACACGCCAGCAAATGTATCTTCTTGTGATAGCTATAGCTTACCAGCGCTCACCAATGGGAACTATTTTACAGCTTCCAATGGGAGTGGAACTTCTCTAAACACAGGGGATGTGATCTCAGCTTCCTCTACCTTATTTGTATATGTCGAATCGGGAACAACACCTAATTGCTTCAATGAACATTCTTTTGATATTGTAATTAACGCATCGCCTGCGGTAGATTCACCAGCAGACATCTCTGAATGTGATAGCTATACACTGCCAGCACTTACAAATGGAAATTATTTCACGGGGTCTGATGGCGGTGGAACGCCTCTAAATGCAGGAGATGTGATCTCAGCTTCCACTACCTTATTCGTGTACGCCGAAACAGTAACTACACCCATTTGTAGTGATGAACGTTCATTTGATATTACTATTAATACAACACCTATAGTAGATACACCAGCAGACGTTTCTATATGTGATAGTTATACGTTACCAGCACTTACCAATGGGGACTATTTCACAGGGGCTAACGGCAGTGGAACCCCACTCAATGCAGGAGATGAAATCACAGCTTCCATTACCCTATTTGTGTATGCCGAATCCGCCACAACCCCTAACTGTAGCAGTGAACATTCTTTTGATATTGCAATCAATACAACGCCTACAGTAGATACACCAGCAGACATTTCTGAATGTGATAGTTATACGTTACCTGCGCTTACCAATGGGAACTATTTCACAGCCTCCAATGGCGCTGGAACAGCACTTAATGGTGGAGATGTCATTTCTACTTCCACTACCCTATTTGTGTATGCAGAATCCGCGACAACCCCTAACTGTAGCAGTGAACATTCTTTTGATCTTTCAATTATTCTGACTTCTAACGCTACATTCACACAACTATCACCTATTTGCGAAGGCGATTCATTAACACTCCCTACGACTTCCATTGAAGGCTTTACAGGAACTTGGTCGCCTGTTTTTGACAATACAATTTCCAATACTTACAACTTTACACCTGATGCGAATCAGTGTGCGATTGGCACTACAATGACCATTACGGTGAACCCTGTTTTTATTGCAACTTTTACTCCAGTTGACACCATTTGTGTTGGTGATGTTTTATTGGATTTACCTACCAATTCAAATAATGGTTTTAGTGGTACTTGGTCGCCTGCCGTAAACAATACCGTGACTACAGAATATACTTTTACGCCTACACCCATTACTGGGAGTTGTTTTGAAGAAACCAAAATGACCATTACAGTTTTAACACAAACAACACCACTTTTTACGCAAGTTGACCCCATTTGTATTGGAAGTCCTTTAACAACTTTGCCTACAGAATCAAATAATGGCTATACAGGTTCGTGGAGTCCGGCTGTCAATAACTTCGCAACAACTACTTATACATTCACACCAGACATTGGGCAATGTGCGGATACCACCACCATGACCATAGTGGTAAATCCAATCAGTATTTTAACGATTACTGCTACAAATATTTCGGAAGATTTTGAGGCAAATCAAATTATTTCAGTATCTGCAACAGGGGGGAGTGGAACGTATGAATACCAATTAGATAGTGGGTCTTGGCAAAGCAGTCCAATGTTTGAATATGTCATCGGATGTCAAGAACACACCGTGTCTGTACGTGATGCACTTGGGTGTAGTACACTACCTGTAGCAAGGATCATGATTATGGAATTTCCAAAATTCTTCACCCCAAATGGCGATGGCTATAACGATACTTGGAACATCAAATGTTTGAGAGATGACCCTTCGGCATTGATCTCAATTTTTGACCGTTTTGGAAAATTAGTGTTTCAATTTAGACCCGGCCGAAATGCATGGAACGGCATATTTAACGACTCCATGTTACCAGCAACCGATTATTGGTTTGTAGTCAACTACACAAACAGTAATGGCGTACAAACGCAGTACAGTTCTCATTTTTCTCTAAGACATTAGAAAACAATAATTTTTTAGCTAAATAACAGACAATCACATTCTTTTGTGAGACTAAAATAATTGCTTTTTAAAATATTTTTCTGTACTTAATTACATATTTCGTAAATAAATCGTCAATTTATGAGGATAATTTAATTATATTCACTACCTTTTGCAGTAACCGAACTTTTAAGTAATATATTGATATTTTATCGTAATAACGCAGCACTTGTAGCGTTGTTTATTTTTACCGTTATAAGCTTTCAAAATTTATCTCATGCACAGTTAAATACCGTAACTGCTGGCAGCGCCACAGACTTAGGGGGTAATTGTTTTGAAATAACTCCGGACCAAAACTACCTTTCTGGTGGGGTATGGTATGACAACCCTATAGATTTTGCAAATGACTTTACAATTTACTACCAAAATAATTTTGGAACTAAAGACACGAATGGTGCAGACGGAATGGCACTGGTTTTTAAAACAGATGCCACATCTGAAATTGGAATTGTTGGGGGTGGAATTGGGTATGAAGGGATTTTAAATTCCTTAATTATAGAATTTGACACCTATAAAAATAGTAATCGAGGGGATCCAAATGAGGATCACATCGGAATTATGTCAAACGGAGTCTCTATTCATTCTGCAAACTCAAGTCTTGCAGGACCTGTTCAAGCAAGTTCAACAAGTGTAAACATTGAAGATGGTATTGACCATAATATTAAAATCGTTTGGGTCGCAAACACCAAAACTTTGGAGGTGTATTTTGATTGTGACCTAAGACTTTCTGTAACTAAAGATGTTAAAATTGATATTTTTGGGGGTGACGATTCTGTATTTTTTGGTTTTGTGGGCTCTACTGGAGGAAAATCCAATTTACATCAAGTTTGTTTTAACAGTGTCTCATTTGTTGAAAACTTAAACTTGAATGACACGACCATTTGTTACGGGGAAACAGTGTCTTTAGATGCTACAATCCCGAGTGGCATTGCCTATTCTTGGAATCCTACAACTGGTGTTAATGATCCTAATAGTGCGAATCCAACAGTCGCACCTAATGAAACAACTACTTACACCGTTTCAATTACCGATGTTTGTGGGGATATTACAACAGAGGATGTTTTAATTTCCGTCAACCCCATTACTACACCTACGTTTAGTCCAATAAATCCTATTTGTAAAGGTGACATTTTATTAGAGTTACCATCCGTATCAAATAATGGAATTAGTGGCAGTTGGGCTCCAGAATTAAATAATATGGAAACAACCGAATACACTTTTACCCCTACCCCAATAACAGGGGTTTGTTTTGAGGAGAGTAAAATGACTATTACCGTTTTATCAAAGGTAAATCCGGTATTTACTCAGGTTGATCCCATCTGTAATGGAAACACAATAATGCCTTTACCCACGACTTCCAATTGTGGAGTTACAGGTGCATGGACTCCTTCTTTAAACAATTTAGAAACCACCATTTATACATTCACTCCAGACCCAGGGCAATGTGCTGAATCAACAACAATGACCCTTATAATAAATACAATTAACCCATTAACAATTAGCGTTACCAACCTATCAGAACAATTTGAGGCCAATCAAATTATATCAGTAACAGCAACAGGGGGGAGTGGTATTTATGAATATCAATTGGATGGTGGTATTTGGCAGAGCGAATCAAGGTTTCAGTTTGAAGACGGCTGCAATGAGCACATTCTTGCCATTAGAGATGTTGTTGATATGTGTAGCTCGCAGCCAGAAACAACAATTTCGCTTATGACATACCCGAAGTTTTTCACTCCTAATGGAGATGGATTCAACGACACTTGGAATATTAAATGTTTAAGTGACGACCCCTCAGCAATGATCTATTTGTACGATCGTTATGGAAAACTCCTGTTTCAATTTAAACCAAGTGAAAATGCATGGAATGGTACGTTCAACGGAAGATTATTAGCTGGTAATGATTATTGGTTTGTAGCTGATTATCTAAACAGTAATATGCAGGAAACACAGTACAAATCACATTTTTCTCTAAGGCATTAAAAAAGAAATTCAGAGTAGTGTTTTATTAAAAATGAGTTTCTAAAAATACGCTTTTAACTGCACAGTCCCTGTGTGAATAGTGCGACTGGTTTCACTCTTTCTTCCAAAATAATTTAAGTTCAAATCTAAAAACTTCGTCAGTTTTTTTTGTGCGATCAATGACCAAGTAAAATTAGTTCCAGGCTGTAAACCTTCCATCATTTGGTAAGCAACTGGGGTATTGGCACTCCCTAAAAAATCATTTGAAAAATAATTAAACTCACCCGTAATTGCCGCCTTCTGATTTTGCGTAAGCGTAAAAGACATACCATATTTTTGTTGGATAAGCTGTTCCAAATCTCCTATAGAATTGTTCTTGTTTTGATACTGATAATACATATCAAACCGCTTATTGTTATCTAGTAAATAGGATAATTTTGGATTTAGAAGCGTTTCATTGAGCTGATAGTTTTTGGAGGAGAAATTCTCACTTGCACTCCAATTTTTATCTAAATTCGTTTGAAGGCTGAGCAACCATTGCTCTTTAATTTTATGTAAAAAATTCAATTGATGACTGAAAGTCTCTTGTTCTACATATCCAAATGAAAGCACATTACGCGCCTTGGATTCCGAATAACTATACGAAATCGTATAGTGCTGCTTGCCACGGTTGTAAAACAACTGGTTTCGGAAATTCGATTGCAAGGCCAATTGATCTTCAGCAGTTGAATGAAACGGATTCAAGCGAATGGATGTACTATTATTTTTATCTTTTCGATCAATTAAGAAAGTCGTTTGATTATAAAAATGAGACCAAAACCGTTTAGTCGCTTGTGGCGAATTGGCCCATTGAATTGGGTTTAAGGTCAGTGATTGACTCAACTTATTTTGATGCGTTCGAATGTAAACCTGATTAGGCAGCAACACACGAATATAGGTCGCTTGATCTTGAAACTGAGCTGTCTCAAATTCTTCTAATTCCTGAATACCATTCTCATTATAATCAAACCAAACAAAACTCCCTTGACCAGGTTCTACTTCAACGTAAGTGAAATCCTGTTGCGGCAAACGCCCTGCATTAGTCTCAAAAAGAGTGTTCCAAAAGATGCCGTTATTGAATATCTTTTGACTGTACTGTAAGCGTGAGTTGATTGATTTTTGGAGCGGAATGGATGCATTTGTAGATTTAAAAACGCGGTAATTTGCATAAAGACTCAAGTTTGTATTTTGAGTTTGAACCCATTTAGAATCCAAGTAATAGGTGTCTGATGTATTCACTTTTGCAAGGCGATTGTTTTGTAAACTGTCGTTGATTCTATGCACATAGCCTAGTTTCGCAAATACCTTTGTTGAATCACCAACCCCCGTAAATACTTCATAGGCTTGAAACTTCTGGCTGACGGGGTCTAACTGATCTAACTCAACACTCTTTTTTTCATTGTGTTCTGTTGAGAACTTAACTCCTGACCAGCCTTTCGTATAACTGTATTTCAATCGGTTTTCAGACCTGTAAAAAACAGAGTTTGAGTTTAGCCCATCCGTTTCTAAGAAGCTAGAATTTGAGTAAACTTGAAAATGCTCTAAGTTAAGTTTTGTAAAAAACACATGACGACTCCCTTCATAATTGCCCTTAAAATTCAAATGTTGAAATTCATAGCTTAAGTTACCTTTATCTGGATGCGAAAACTGGGCTCCTGCTATAGCAAAGACTTGATCCCCGAGGTTTGATATTCTCTGATTTCCAGAAAGTGTTTCGACATTCCAATCCCGATTAAATTCAGGCTTATAAAGTCTCTGAATCGTTCTGAAATCATTTTGAATATAATCAATGTCGGAGTTTACATCAAATGCCCAGCCTTTTGCTGTTTTAAGAAACTGATGGTTTATTGATAGTTGACCCGCAACCCCTGTATCATTTTCATCATCGAGTGTTGAATATAAATTTAAATCGTTATTACTAGCGGCAAATTCAAACTCAACAGTCGTTTTTTCTGTTGGCTTAAAAACTCCATTGATAACTGCAACTTGTAATTTAACAGGCGCAACAAGTTGTACAATCGGTTCAAAATCTCCTTGTTTGACGCCTGAAATAGGCGCTATATATTCATAGATATTTGAAATCGCATTGGAACTCATGATCCTATAATTGCCTTGTTGTGATCCTACGGCTGTAAAATTGACAAGGTATAATTCATCGTCAGGATTATTTGAAAACTCAAAAACTTCTACACCATTATCTATGTTTTTTTTGTATAAGATTCGGTTTTCATTATATACTTCAGAAGTCGCTGAAGGTGCTGTCATTAATGATAAATCATCTCCTGCACTAGACAAAATTGCAACTTGATCCGAGCTTAGAGATTGTTGAAGGGGTTGATTTTTTAAATCGTTTTCATTGTAAACGGACACTCCTAATGTCCATTTATCATTTTTATAACGACTGCCAGCATAGCCGATAAAACGAGAATAATTCCGTTCACTGAATTGATAATCGACGGTGATTCTCATTTCTGAAGTAATAGGATACGTCGCATTAAAAATTAGTTCACCAGCATTATAATCGATAATATAATCTTCTGTAGCCCCTCGTTTTAAAGGGATTCCATTCACAAATACCGTTTCACTTCCAGAAACAACTAAAACATACAATTCATTATTAGGACCTTTTAGTTTATAAGGACCTTGATTGCCTTCTTGCCCAACAAATTGACTTGATGAAAATTGACCCCGAACCAAGGCTCCCGAAGCAAAAGCCGTAAACTCAGAATCGTCATTCTTAAAATTAGTAGTCAAAGAAAGTCCTTGCACCCGTTTAGAAAATTTAGAAAAATAGGATTGTGAATCTTCTAAATCAATGTCTCCAGCTCTAATTCCCCATCGCTCACTAAAAACCTCAATAAAAACTTGATCAAATTCATCCAACTGTTGAGAATAACCACTCTCCTGCAACGGAATGTTTGAGTCTTGAATGGACGCCCGCAAAGTCACTTTATCATTTAACTTCCCACTAATTTGCAGATCTAATTCACTATTTAAAACCGAATTCTGATTGTTCCCAATGGTCACACCTCTAGAAATACTTCCTGAGGATGCCAAGCCATCAAATGGAACCACCACCCGTTTTGAGCTTGGTTGAGATAGTTTGTATAAGTTTTGGAGATCCCCAGTACTATTCACAATGATGCGCTCGTCTAATTCTTGATACGTTTTGGTGAGAAAACGTGGGTAACTTAAATACGTGATTTTAATAGAATCTGTTTGCAGCGGAGTATCAAACGTAAGCAATGCATTTTCAAAATCTATGGTATAGGATGAGGAAGGAATTGGTTCATTTTTTAAATTTGACAATGAAAACTTAGAGGGATTGAGACTCACACTGTCAATTTTGATCGAGTCCGTCACCGCTAATTTTTTTACCCTATACAGCGATGACACATCTTGAGACCAGGAATGTGTAAAGGATAAAAGGAGTAAAATGGTAAAACAGTACTTCATCATGACTCTTAAACTAAAAACAACCTAAAATATTTTGTTGATAGTTTTCATTAAAACAAGACTAAATATTTAGGGTAAAAGTACTCTATTAATTATTTTAGCTGAAATTATTACCATATAAGATGAAAATTATTTCTTACAACGTTAACGGGATTCGAGCTGCACTCAAAAAAGGATTTATAGAATGGCTGAAAAGTGCAAACCCCGACGTGATCTGTTTACAAGAAATAAAAGCGCAAGAAGATCAACTCGATTTGAGTGTTTTTGAAGCTGCTGGCTATGCGCATAACTATTGGTTCAGTGCTCAAAAAAAAGGATACAGCGGAGTGGCTATTTTATCTAAAACAAAACCAAATAATATAGTTTTTGGAACTGGCATTGAATCTATGGATTTTGAAGGGCGCAACATTCGCGCAGATTTTGACGGTGTTTCAGTGATGAGTTTATACCTACCCTCAGGAACAAATTTAGCACGTTTAGAACACAAACTAGAGTATATGGATTTGTTTCAAGACTATATAAACACGCTTAAAAAAGACGTTCCTAATCTTATTATTTGTGGGGATTATAATATTTGTCACGAGGCCATTGACATTCATGATCCCGTGAGAAATAAGAATGTATCTGGGTTTTTACCTGAAGAACGCGCTTGGATGAGTCAATTTTTAAAAAATGGATTTGTAGATGCTTTTCGCGAATTTAATACAGAACCTCATAATTACAGTTGGTGGAGTTACCGTGCGAATTCACGAGCCAACAACAAAGGATGGCGACTGGATTACACATTAGTTTCTCAATCTTTACAAGAAAAGTTAAAACGCGCCGTTATCCTTTCTGAAGCAGTACACAGCGACCACTGTCCTGTTTTGGTTGAATTAAACTAAAAATAATTTATAAACTAACATACAATGATCAAAAGACTAATAATTTTAACACTTGTTATATTTACCTCTACTTCTTGTGTATCCTCTAAACTGTACAAAGAACTAGAAGGGAAATACACGAATCTTAAAAATGATTATGACTCCTTAAACGCCGATAGCGAAAGTGTTTTAAGTGATAAAAACGCACTTCAAAATCAATTTGATCAATTACAAAATGAGTACGATGCGACGGTTTTGGAACGAAATCAACTACAACAAGATGTAACTGCACTACAAAAAAAGTACGACGCACTGAACGACTCTTATACAGCCTTGGAGCAAAACAGCTCTAAAGCCATTGCTGATAATGTGCAAAAAAATAGAGAGCTTTTAGCACAGCTAGACGCTAAAGAAGTGGCCTTGGCGGCAGAGAACAATCGACTTTTGAAATTAGAAGCCGATATGCAAGAACGTTCACAACGCATTGCAGAATTAGAAGCTTTAATCGCATCGAAAGACCAAGCTATGCGCGACTTAAAAGATGCTATTTCAAAAGCACTGACCGCTTTTGAAGGCAAAGGACTCACCGTAGAACAACGCGACGGAAAAGTCTATGTATCCATGGAAAATAAATTGCTTTTCAAATCTGGAAGTTGGGCTATTGGACCTGAAGGCCGCACAGCTATTGAGCAACTCGGAACCGTTTTAGCAGACAATCCTGACATTGCAGTACTCATTGAAGGACACACCGATAATGATCCCTTTTCTAGTGGTGGGCAAATTGCTAATAACTGGGATTTATCAACAAAACGTGCAACAGCAATTGTTCAAATTTTGAATGAAAACGAAGCCATCAATCCAGAAAGTTTAACGGCTGCTGGACGCGGAGAATTCGCTCCAATTGCATCCAACGAAACTACAGAGGGCAAAGCAAAAAATAGACGTATTGAAGTGGTATTAACTCCAAAATTAGACGAAATAACAAAGCTTTTAAATAACGATTAATGAAATATACCAAACTTCCAAGTACCGATATTAAAGTAAGTGAAATCTGCCTCGGCACAATGACCTGGGGCAATCAAAATACAGAAGCTGAAGGCCATGCCCAAATGGATTATGCCTTAGACCACGGAGTTAATTTTATTGATACAGCTGAATTGTACCCTGTACCTGCCACCGCAGAAACTCAAGGGCAAACAAGTAGAATTATTGGAACTTGGCTCAAAAAAAATAAAACAAGAGACAAGGTCATTCTGGCAAGTAAAATTGCAGGGCCTGGAGACTACACTGCCCATATTCGAACATCGGGCTTTGGTGCCGACTCCATCAAAGAAGCATTGGACTTAGAACTAGCACGCTTACAAACGGATTATATTGATTTATATCAATTACATTGGCCAGAACGACAAACCAATACGTTTGGCGTACGCGATTTCAAACCCAGTCCTAACGATCCGTGGGTTGATAATTTTAATGAAGTTTTACACACTTTAAAATCTTTTGTGGATGCTGGAAAAATTAGAGCAATTGGACTGTCTAATGAAAAAGCATGGGGTGCAATGCGCTGTGCGGAAGAAATTCGAAAAGATAATTTAATTCCGATTAGCACCACACAAAATGCCTATTCGATGTTGAATCGAGTATTTGAAGGGGATTTAGCAGAAGTGTCTTTGAGAGAAGACATTGGACTTCTAGCCTACTCTCCTTTAGCATTTGGAGTTCTCTCTGGAAAATATATAGAAGGAACCGCTGCAGACAATGCACGTCTTAAACTATTTCCACGTTTTGCTCGCTATAGCAGTGAACAATCCACTGAAGCCACAAAACAGTATTTACAACTCGCAAAAGATTTGGGTATCAGCCTTACAACACTGTCTTTGGCTTTTGTCAACCAAAGACCTTTTGTGACAAGTAACATTATTGGAGCTACAAACTTGGAGCAACTAAAAGAAAACATAGAGAGTATCGATACAGAACTGTCACAGGAAACTTTAGATCGTATCGACGCTATTCATGCAGTCATCCCTAATCCAGCTCCTTAAGAAGTTTAAAACGATTTTTTTAAGCCTTATTAGCGAGTTGTCCGCACGCAGCGTCAATATCTTTACCTCGCGAACGACGAACAGTAACCGTAATGTTTTTAGCTTCTAACATTGAAACATACAAATCGATAGCCGTTGTACTGGCTTGTTGAAACACCCCATCATCTATAGGGTTATATTCTATAAGATTGACTTTACTAGGCGCAAATTGACAAAACTTAATTAGTGCCTCAATATCTGTTTTAGTGTCATTGATGCCTTCCCAAACCACATACTCATAGGTGATAATTCGATTGGTGGCTGCGTACCAATGTTGAAGTGCTTCTCGTAAGTCTTTCAAAGGAAAGGTTTCATTAAATGGCATGATAGAGGTACGAACACTGTCAATGGCTGAATGGAGCGAAACAGCTAAATTAAACTTCACCTGATCGTCTGCCATTTTTTTAATCATTT
>JABAYY010000057.1 GCA_018608765.1 Flavobacteriaceae bacterium | reverse complement strand
TTGAAACAACAAAACAATTAAAGTTAAGAAAAATGTCAAGAATTTGTGAACTTACAGGTAAAAGAGCAATGTTTGGAAACAACGTATCTCATGCCTTGAATAGAACTAGACGTAGATTTAATGTAAATTTAATCAAAAAGCGTTTTTACATTCCAGAAGAAGATAACTGGGTAACATTAAAGGTTTCTACTGCAGCCTTGAAAACTATCAATAAAATTGGTATTTATGCAGCAATCAAAGAAGCAAAGTCAAAAGGTTTTTTAAAATAAACTACCGTTAAAAGCACTGTAAAATGGCAAAAAGAGGAAATAGAGTTCAAGTAATATTAGAGTGCACAGAGCACAAGGAGTCTGGAAAACCAGGAACTTCTAGATATATTACAACTAAGAACAAGAAAAATACACCGGATCGTATGGAGATTAAGAAATTTAATCCCATCCTAAAAAAAATGACGGTTCACAAAGAAATTAAATAATTAGAGATTTTACATAAGTAAAATTTCAAATGTAACACATTTGAATCATGGCAAAGAAATCAGTAGCATCCTTACAAACAGGATCAAAGCGTTTAACAAAAGCGATCAAAATGGTTAAGTCTCCAAAATCTGGAGCCTATACTTTTGTAGAATCTATCATGACCCCTGAAAAGGTAAACGAGTTCTTGAG
Organism: Flavobacteriaceae bacterium; assembly: GCA_018608765.1. Lineage (GTDB taxonomy): Bacteria > Bacteroidota > Bacteroidia > Flavobacteriales > Flavobacteriaceae > Hel1-33-131. The sequence goes on along the minus strand of JABAYY010000057.1, from coordinate 3,619 downwards.
TAAATAATAAGAACACTTCTACATTATCATATTTAAAGCTGCTTTACCATAAAGCGGCTTTTATTTTTTACTTTCCTCACTTTTAATGCTATTTTTGTAAATAGATAAATAGTTGACTCATGAGTTTTTTTAAAAACATATTTTCATCTGATAAAAAGGCCAATCTAGACAAAGGGTTAGAGAAATCTAAAACTACTTTTTTTGATAAGCTCAGCAAGGCTGTTGTGGGGAAATCCAAAGTGGATGCGGATGTTTTAGATGATTTAGAGGAAATCCTAGTCACTAGCGATGTCGGGGTGAATACGACATTAAAAATTATTGAGCGAATTGAAGCTCGAGTTTCCAAAGATAAATATGTTGGCACAGAGGCCTTAAATCGCATTCTGAGAGAAGAAATTGCAGGGTTGTTATCCGAAACTAACTCTGGAGAAGCTACAGAATTTTCAGTTCCTCAAACACAAAACCCCTATGTTATTATGGTTGTAGGAGTTAATGGTGCAGGCAAAACAACAACTATAGGTAAGCTTGCGTATCAACTCAAAAAACAAGGCTTAAACGTTGTATTGGGAGCTGCCGATACATTTAGAGCTGCCGCTATCGATCAACTTCAAGTTTGGGCTGATCGTGTGGGTGTTCCAATCATAAAACAATCTATGGGGAGTGACCCTGCATCTGTAGCGTTTGATACACTTCAAAGTGCAGTAACCTCAAAAGCCGATGTTGTCATCATTGATACGGCAGGTCGTTTACATAATAAAGTTAATTTAATGAACGAATTAACTAAAGTTAAACGCGTCATGCAAAAAGTTGTAGACCATTCTCCACATGAAGTCTTGTTGGTGCTTGATGGATCTACTGGTCACAATGCATTTGAACAAGCAAAACAGTTTACCGCAGCTACCGAAGTCACAGCTCTAGCAATTACCAAATTAGATGGCACTGCAAAAGGGGGCGTTGTCATAGGGATTAGTGATGAATTTCAAATTCCTGTTAGATATATCGGCGTAGGAGAAGGCCTAGAAGACCTTCAAGTTTTTAATAAATTTGAATTTGTAGATTCATTTTTCAAATAAACCATAGTATTTAATACCACTAAATGAGAACCAAAACACTTAAGAAGAACAAAATAAATGTCATCACCCTTGGATGTAGTAAAAACGTCTATGATAGTGAAGTGTTAATGGGGCAACTCAAAGCTAGTGGTAAAGAGGTCGTACACGAAGAAGAAGGTAATATTGTAGTGATAAACACTTGTGGTTTTATCAATAATGCCAAAGAAGAAAGTGTAAACACTATTTTAGATTACATGCAGAAAAAAGAAGATGGAGACGTTGACAAAGTGTTTGTAACCGGTTGTTTGAGTGAGCGTTATAAGCCAGATTTGGAAAAAGAAATTCCTAATGTTGATCAGTATTTTGGAACTACTGAATTACCGCAATTACTCAAAGCCTTAGGAGCCGACTATAAGCATGAGCTTATAGGAGAACGTTTAACGACAACTCCAAAAAATTATGCTTATCTAAAAATTGCTGAAGGCTGCGATCGCCCTTGTAGTTTTTGTGCAATTCCATTAATGCGTGGAAAGCACAAATCGACACCAATTGAAAACTTGGTCATTGAAGCTGAGAAATTAGCAGCTAACGGCGTAAAAGAGTTAGTTTTGATTGCACAAGATTTAACGTATTACGGGTTAGATATATATAAAAAACGAAATCTTGCTGAGCTTTTAGAAGCGTTAGTAAAGGTAGAAGGTATAGAATGGATTCGTTTACATTATGCCTTTCCAACGGGATTCCCTATGGATGTGTTAGATGTAATGAAGCGCGAACCAAAAATTTGTAATTATATAGACATCCCATTACAGCATATTTCAGATAAAATTCTGAAAAGCATGCGCCGTGGTACTACTCAAGAAAAAACAACAAAACTTCTTAAAGAATTTAGAGCAAAAGTTCCAGAAATGACCATCAGAACAACATTGATTGTCGGGTATCCAGGAGAAACAGAAAAAGATTATCAAACGTTAAAAGCATGGGTAGAAGCTATGCGTTTTGAGCGTTTAGGTTGTTTTACATACTCTCATGAAGAAAACACACATGCGTTTAATTTAGAAGATGATGTTCCTGAAGAAGTGAAACTTGCACGTGCCAATGAAATTATGGAAATTCAATCTCAAATTTCTTGGGAATTAAATCAAGCTAAAATTGGCGAAACTTTTAAAGTTGTTATCGATCGTAAAGAGGGCGAATACTTTGTAGGTCGTACAGAATTTGACTCTCCAGATGTAGATAATGAAGTGCTTATTAACGCTTCTCAAACCTACCTCAAAACAGGTGAATTTGCTACGGTTAAAGTTACAGAAGCTGCCGATTTTGATTTATATGCGGAAGTCGTGTAATTCACTTTGTCAAGTACAAAAGAAATAAAGTATCTTTACGTCCATTAAGTTAATGCTATGCCAACAGATTGTATTTCTTTTCGTGACACTGCCTATGTATCCAAGTTGATCTGCGACTATGTAGAAAACCGCCCAGAGCTACAAGGACTGTACAATCGATTTCCAAGTATAGAAAACTTTAAAGCTCAGTTAGAAGTAAAACAATCCGAGTTCAGTTCTGAAAAACGCAGCGTTTTGGTTAAGGCTTTGACAAAGCAATATGCTCAAATTTCTCCATCAAAATTAACGACTAGTGCGATTCGATCTCTAGAAGATAAGACTACCTTTACCGTAACGACAGGGCATCAATTGAATCTGATGGGTGGGCCGTTATATTTTTTGTATAAAATTATATCCACTATTAATTTAGTAAAAGAATTAAAGCAGAAGTACCCAAAATATAATTTTGTACCTGTATTTTGGATGGCTACTGAAGATCATGATTTTGAAGAAATCAATCACTTTAATTTTAAAAATAAACGCTTCCAATGGACGCAAAATACAGCGGGTGCAGTAGGAGCATTGCCCACTTCTGAGCTTCTCGATTTTGTTAATGTTTTCTCTAACGCTTTAGGCAATTCGCAACAGGCACTAGCACTTAAAGATATAGTTCAAAAGGTATATTTGAGTCACCCAAATTTAGCAGACGCAACGCGCTATTTTGTGCACACACTATTTGGTTCCGATGGATTGCTGATTATTGACGGCAATGATGCGACTCTAAAGCAATTATTTATTCCACAGATCAAATCTGAATTGATAAATAAAAACGCCTACAAAACGGTTGCTGAAACCAACCAACTCTTAGTTGGTATTGATTCTGCCTATAAAATCCAAGTGACCCCTCGTGAGTTAAATTTATTTTATTTAAAAGATAATCTACGGGAGCGCATCGTTCAAAAAGAGTCATTATATACCGTTTTAAATACCGACATCCAGTGGGACTTAAAAGGAATTTTGGAAGAGCTACACTCCAATCCAGAACACTTTTCTCCCAATGTGATCATGCGTCCCTTATATCAAGAGTCAATTTTGCCAAACCTCTGTTATATTGGTGGTGGTGGTGAACTGGCGTATTGGCTACAGCTCAAATCCTATTTTGAAGCAGAAGAGATTCAGTTCCCGATTTTATTACATCGAAATTCGGTTCTAATAATTAACAAAAAACAACGTCAAAAACTA
>JABAYY010000103.1 GCA_018608765.1 Flavobacteriaceae bacterium | reverse complement strand
TTGTACGTTTTTCAACTCCTCAGTTCCCATATGGGGAGAGGAAAGCCATATTTTATCCTTCATATTCCTTTATTACTTTCGCGGGAATTCCAACTGCTAAACAATTTGCGGGAATATTTTTTACAACAACACTACCCGCACCTAGAGTAACATTATTCCCCACTGTTACTTGATTTATAATGCCAACACCCATTCCGCCATAAACTGCTTCTCCTAAAACAACTTCACCAGCAATATTTGATTGTGGCATAAAAGCACAATAGTTTCCAATTACGGTATCGTGTCCTACGGTGCAACCCAAGTTTAAGATTACAAATTCACCGATTGAAATGTTGACCGTTATGATAGTACCAGCACAAATAATAGTTCCTTTCCCAATTTCTTCAACTGCTATACCTAGGGCTACTGAAGGATGTATTAGACGGGGAAAAGACAACATTGGATTCGTCAACTTTTCTATGATTTGTTTTTTAATTTTAGGGGCACCAATGGCAATACAAACCGAAATTGGTTCAGTTATGTAGTTTAACTTATCAATCGATCCAAGCACTTTTGATCCAAAAACATCTGAACCTTCTTGAACTGAATCTTCGTAAAAACCTAACAGATTAAATTTTAACGATTTGGCGTTTATTTGATCGATGAGCATTTTTACTTCCCTACCAAATCCACCTGCACCAATAATAACTACATCTTCCATATTTTAATTATTTCCGTTAAACGCTTCCATGGTCGTTTGACTTGAAGCGTTAACGTCTTGTGTTTTAAAAAACTTAGTTAGAGTCATACCTAATATTTTAATATCCAAGATAAAACTTTGATGCTGAATGTACCAAAGGTCGTGATCGAATTTTTGTTTCCAACTGATTGTGTTCCTTCCATTGACTTGAGCCCAACCGGTAATGCCCGGTTTAACCTCGTGTCGTTTTTCTTGTTCCTTACTGTATAAAGGTAAGTATTCTCGCAATAAGGGACGTGGTCCTACAAAACTCATGTCTCCTTTGAGCACATTCCAAAGCTGAGGGAGCTCATCTAAGGATAGTTTTCTGGTGACACTACCAATCGGAGTGGTTCGCTGATGATCGGGCAACAATTCGCCAGAATCATTGCACGTATCCCGCATGGTCTTAAGCTTATAAATGGTGAATAGTTTTCCGTGCTTCCCTGGTCGAGATTGACTGAAAAATGGAGAGCCGTTGTTTTGTAGAAATAGAAGAAATAGTAAAACGAGTATTATGGGTATTAAAAGACTGAGCAAAATAAAAGCAAAACAACAATCGAAAACCGGCTTAATTATACACTTATAAATCATCCTCTAATTCTTTATATTCTGCTAATAAAGCTCGATAAAATATTTGTTTACCAAATTTTTCAGCGATTCCTTTACGGCTGTTTGCAGCGTACAACTGTCTTTGGCTTGTATCGTGTTTCATACTAAACATGGCTTTTTGGAGCGCCTTTGTATCTTTTTTAGGGATAATAATTCCGTTGTTTTGGTCTGTAATTATCTCATTTGAACCATTAATATTGCTAACAATACAAGGAAGTTCCATTGAAGCAGCTTCTAAAACTACATTAGGAAAGCCTTCCCGATAGCTTGGGAAAACAAAACAAGAAGCGATTGCAAAATAGGGTCGAACTTCTTCTTGATACCCAACTGAAATGATCTGCGGATTGTTTCTTATTTTTTGTAGAGTTTCTTTTTTCAGAGGATCCAATTCTTTTTCAAATGTCCCAACCAATAAAAGTTTAATTTTTTGATCTTCATCACTAAGATTAGAAAATGCTTCTATCAACTCGTTAATTCCTTTATCACCGACTAAGCGGCCTATAAAAAGAAAAATAAAATCCATTTGATCAATATTCAGTTGCTTTTTTAGAGCACTATTTCTTTCTTTCGAAAAATGTTCTTTCGAAAAATGGGAGACATCGACTCCATTGGAAGAACCATTTGCTAAAACTTTCATTTTTGTATTGGACGCAAGCTTCGTGTCGATCATGTATTTTTTTAGCCCAAAAGAGTTTGGATATATCCTGTATGCACAAGCATAAACTACTTTTTCCACAAAATATAGAAGATAGTATTTCAACCCTTTTTTTTCCATCAAAGGAAGGCCAACTACATCGTGCATCCGAATGGGTACTCGCGCTAAAAAAGCAGCCAACATGCCTATTAATCCTGCTTTTGGAGTTTGTGTATGAACAATTAAAGGTTTTTCTTTTCTGAAAAAAAAATACAGCGTCCACAATGCTTTTAGATCTGAGATCAATGTGATTTTTCGGGTTAGAGAAATCCCAAATGTCTTTGTTTGGTTTGCCTGCCCAAACGCAAAAAGCTCTTCATCCTCTGAAGCAATTGCCGTGATGTCATAGTATGCATTAAAAAACTCCCACTGACCATTCAGTAATTTTTCTAAGGAAACGGGAACTGTAACCACACGAAAAAGTTTTTTCATACTGCAAAGATAAAAATAGTCTTTCAATTAATTTTGAGACTTTCGTTTTAAATTATTTTCAGTTAACAACTCAATAGAGTTTAAGAACTCTATTTCAAAAACCGAAGGTACTCTTGAGCTGTTATTCTAAAGTCAAGCAGTTTTTGTTGACGAGAAATTTCTTCTTCTTTTTCATCTTCGGAAATAGTGTTGTTGAGTACAAAACCGAGTTTATCGATAAATTTGCTGCGGGTGTTTACAGAGTAACCAAACTTATAGTTGTCTAAGATTAATTTCGAATCTCCGGCTTCAAAGCCGACTATTGGGGTTCCAGACACAACAGCTTCTACTAAAACATTGGGATAGCCTTCTGCATGAGATGTAAACAAAAGCGCCTTTGCTGAATGGTATAGGGAATATATATTCTTGACATTACCCAACAAAAAAACACGATCCTGAATTTGTTTCGGGATTTTATCGATTGTCCAACCACTTCCTGCAATTTTGAGGTTTATCCTAGGATTTTCTAAAAAGAAGGCATGTGTAATTTTAACTAAACGTTTGGGCCCTTTTATGGGGTCGTAGCGTCCCACATAAATAAAGAAAGGCTCGCTTTTCTCATCAAGTGCATTAACTTCTAGGGGAACTGAATTTTGTTTTTTAGCCAATCGATTCTGGATAACCACACTGTTTTTTTTGGAAAAAAAATACATTTCATGAACTTCTTTTGCGCGATGAGAACAGTAAATTATTTTGGGCTGTTTAAAACGAGAATAAAAGCTGAAAGTGAAAACTGCTAGTTTTTGATAAATTTGATTCCATCTGAAGCTAGAATGTCGAATATTCCAAAAAACAGGATGCTCAGTTTTTAAGCGAAATTTTAATTTATGAAGGAGTAATATGGCAGGATACATCCATGCTATAATAGGTGCTTTTCGATTTTGAAGGATTATTTGCTCAACACCCTCAGGATTTGTTTTCCAATCTACTATGGTTGCATATTTGTTTATTGTGGCGTAATGAAAATCCGTAGTTGTCCCTTGAGAAGTAATAACAAACTGTTCAATATCGTTCTCAGAAAACTCTTCCACAAGACGCGAAAGCACAGTTTCTGCCCCTCCGTTTTCTAGAGTTGGTATGATGTGGATGAGTGTTTTCAAAACAATGAGTTAAAGATAAAGAAAGTCAGGATCTTTATAAAACCCTTTTACATCAAACACAACCCCATCTTTTACGATTAACTCCTTAGGGTTTATCTTCTTAAAACAATCATGGGAAACGGCCAAAATAACCACGTCATACTTTTTATCCGAAAGTGCTTCTAGTTTTTCAAAACTGTACTCTTTTACAAACACCTCCGTATCGGCCTCAGGGTCATAAACCTCAACTTGAAAGCCAAATTCGTTTAGTTCTTGATATACATCAACTACTTTTGAATTTCTAAGGTCAGGACAGTTTTCTTTAAACGTGGCGCCTAAAATCAGTGCAGATGCATTTTGACTGTTTTTGTTCTGCTTCATCAACTGTTTCACTATTTGACTTACAATAAAGGTTGGCATGGAATCATTGATTCTTCGTCCTGCTAAAATCATTTCTGGAGTGTAACCCAATTCTTGAGATTTAAAAGCTAAATAATAGGGGTCTACCCCAATACAATGGCCGCCGACCAAGCCTGGGAAAAAATTTAAAAAATTCCATTTGGTACCAGCCGCTTTAAGTACTTCGTTGGTGTCTATTCCCATTTTACTGAAAATGATTGACAGTTCGTTGACAAAAGCAATATTGATGTCTCTTTGGGTGTTTTCAATAACCTTGGCTGCTTCTGCAGTTTTTATAGTTGGCGCTTCATATATACCTGCTTCGATGATGGAACCGTATAATGCGGTCAGTTCTTTGAGTGTTTCTGGAGTTGATCCAGACACCACTTTCGTTATCTTGGTT
>JABAYY010000032.1 GCA_018608765.1 Flavobacteriaceae bacterium | reverse complement strand
AATGCAACAAAACTCAAAGAACAAATGGAATCTTTAGCATCTAACTTATCTTCATTAAATGGAGTTTACGGAGGAATGTTATCAGCAATGAACAAAAATTAATTAGTTTTTTTAACTACTAAAATTTATTTATTAATTTAAAAAACTAATTAACAATGGGAGGAGCAAAAGAAAGTCCAAGGCAAAAAATGATTAATTTGATGTACCTAGTATTTATATCAATGCTAGCATTAAATATGTCAAAAGAAGTGTTAAGTGCCTTTGGAATGATTTCAGAGCAAGTAACAGAAAATAATATTTCGTTACAAGAACGTATTGTCACATTTGAAACATCTATAGAAAGTAATTACCAACAAGAGGGTAAGATTTGGAAAGAAAAAAAGATAGCAAAAGATCAGGTACATAAAATTGCCACAAATTTTCTAAACTATCTTAGTGAACTTCAACAAACGCCACCTCAAAAAGAAGTGAAAGGATTAACAGATCCAATCAATGATTATGAGGTTATGGATAAGCCTGATTATTTTGATAATAAATTCTTTATCGGAAGTCAAGGGGTTTTAAAGCCAGAAGGACAAGAATTTTTAGATAAAATTAAAGAATTTAAGACTGAATTTATTGCAGTTGTAGATTCATTGAATGTTGGTAAAAGTGATGAAAATTATGTCAACTTAATCAATGATGTCACAGAAATATTTGATACAGAATCTGAAGTGATCAACAGATCAGGAGCCAAAACAACTTGGATTGAATATAACTATTTTGGGTTTCCAGAAGTTGCATCAAATACAAAGCTTACAGTCATGAAAGCCAATGTTCTTGGGTTTCAAGCAGAACTATTATCTGCAATGATTGGTGGTCAGTATAAAATTAACGCCACACTTGCCAATTTTGATGCTTACGTAGTTTCAGACAAAGCCGCTTATTTTCCAGGGTCTAAATTCTCTGGTAAGATAGTTTTAGGAAAAAAATCTGAAAACTTGCAGCCAAAATCTATTACAATCAACGACTCTGATATAGACCCAGTAGAATCTTTAAATTCTGAAGGTGCAATTGTACTTGACTTCCCTGTGGGATCTGTTGGAACAAGAGATATCACAGGAACTATTACTTTCATTGAAGGTGATGATGAACCAATTACCATCCCTGTTGTTTCTAATTACGAAGTTATTTCAAGACCGAATACGGCTTCTGTACAAGTAATGGGTAGAAATACATTATTCAGAAACTTTGATAACTTAGTAAAAGTATCAGTTCCTGGTGTTGCGTCAAATCAAGTCACTGCAACAGGACCTGGAGTTACTAACAAAGGAGATGGATTATACACTATTAAGCCTCAAAAGGGACAAGAGCTCGTTTTAAATATTTCAGCTCAACTTCCAGATGAGACTACGTTTTCAGGGACTGAAACTTTTCAAATCAGAAGAGCACCAGTACCAAATATCTTGTTTAACGGAAAAGAAGGTGGGGCGATGTCAAGAAGTTCTATGATAAGTGGATCTATGAGTGCTATTTACGACCCAGCTTATGGTTTAGAATCGACAGTCAGAGTACGATCATTCACCGTTAAAATTGGACCAAAATCTTTTGAGTGTACAGGAAATGCCTTAAATACAAAAGCAAAGGCTTATCTTAAAAAAGCACCTAAAGGATTCGATGTTAGTTTTAAGAAAATTAATTATGCAGGGATTACTGCCGGTCAAAAACAATCGGGTCCCTCAATAACCATAAATTAAATTAAACATGAGAAAATCTGTTTTTTTATTAGCATTACTTTTGAATCTATCTATTGGGTTTTCTCAAGCGAACCTTTTAAATACGAAATCATCTTATGAACTGGAAACAGTTTCTAAGTTAGAAGAAGATATGGAGTCCCAGCCTTTGGACTACGCAAAAGTGAGTGATGAAGATATTGTGTTTTCTTTTACAACTTGGGAAGTAATCGACTTAAATGAACGCGTCAATTTCCCGTTTTTGTATCCGACCGATGAGAGTGTTGTGACTCCAGACAGGAAGCCTTTAATTCGTTACCTGATTGATGGAATACGAAACTTTGAATTTCCAGCCTATTTCAATGACACTTTTACGGAAGAAATAACCGAAGAAGAATTTGAAAATATTCAAGTTTATAAAGTTTTAAAACCCGGGGTTGATGCCGATGGTATCACTGAAGGTAAAGAACACTTTGATATTGCAGGTTCGTGGCGCGCACATCTAGAAACGCTTGGTTATGAGTTTCCAGAAGAAGAATGGGTAACATACGATCCATCGTCTGCGGAGTTTTTAGAACTCGAAGACAATACTAAGGTAGATTTATTCCAAAGAAAATGGAATGCTGCTGCGGCTTCTGTGATGCCTGATACAGATTTTAATTCTGCTGAATTTGAGAACACCGATGTAAGAAAATACATTATAAAAGGTATTTGGTATTTCGATAGAATTGCTACTGAACTTAAATTCAGACCCATTGCTATTGGACCAGTTGCTTTGAGTGCCGAAGATAAATTTGAACAAACTAATGATGACACTGGTTCTTCAGACGACTCTGGAGATGATGGCGGTTTTGGAGGGTTCGATTTCGACGATGAGCCAGAAGAAGAAGTTGCTGCTGAAGAAGAAGTTGTTGAAGAGGATTCTGATGCAGGTGATTTTGCAGGTATGAGTAATGAGCCTGCAGTTGATTCTGAAAAAGAATACACACCAATGTTTTGGGTTTTTTATCCAGAAGCAAGAGACATTCTTAGCAAGGCTTATGCCTTCAACCAAAAGAACATGTCTAAACCTTTTTCTTTTGACCGTTTAATCAACTCAAGACGTTTTTCTGGGACTATATACAAAGAAGCGAATGTTTATCAAGACAGAGATATTAGAGATTATATCAGTAAAAACGCATTGATGCAACTACTAGAATCTGATCGCATCAAAGAAAAAATCAGAAATAAGGAACAAGATATGTGGAGTTATTAATTCACAACCTTACTACTATAACAAAACGCTTATCAATACGATAAGCGTTTTGTATTTTAATACCTTTGTAAAATGAAACATGATTACATCATTGTGGGGTCGGGATTGGCAAGTATTATGTTTGCCGAGCAGCTACGCCTTCATAATAAATCATTCATTGTGATCAGTAACCGTTCTCAGCAAGCGTCTGTGGTTGCGAGCGGTCTATATAACCCGGTAGTTTTAAAGCGCTTTACAGCCACTTGGAATGCCGCTATCCACTTAGAGACGGCAATTCCTAAATATGCCGCCTTAGAGCAGCTTTTAGGGGTTAAGCTCGACTATGTACTTCCTATACATCGCGTGTTTAATTCGGTTAAAGAACAAAACAATTGGTTTTTAGCTTGTGATAAACCACTGCTCACAGATTTCTTAAATCCTAAGTTAGTAGATAATAAAAATTTATCAATCAAAGCGCCTTTTGGTTTTGGTGCCGTGAATTTTACAGGGCGAATTGATACGCAGTTGCTCATAGAATTGTATCGTGAATTTCTCTTAAAAAGAAATCAATTTGTAGAAGAAACATTTGAGTATAAAGATTTAATAGAAAACTCTGAAGGGGTAGAGTATCACTCCCTGAAAGCGAAACATATTGTATTCACAGAAGGGTTTGGAATCCATAAAAATCCTTTTTTCAAGTACTTACCATTAGAAGGTACCAAAGGGGAGTTGATTACGATTCATGCACCCACTCTCAAATTGGAGTCAATTTTGAAGTCAAGCATCTTTGTGATCCCAATGGGGAAGGATCGCTATCTTGTTGGATCCACTTACGAATGGACCGACAAAACCAATGACCCAACTCCAGAAGCTAAATCTGAACTTTTAGAAAAATTGGAACGCCTGATTGATTGTGAATTTGAAGTTGTCGATCAGCGTGCAGGCATTCGTCCCACTGTGGTCGATCGCCGTCCGTTAGTAGGGCAGCATCCCAACCATAAAAATATGTATGTGTTAAATGGTTTGGGAACCCGTGGAGTTTTGGTTGCGCCGTCTATGGCTGAAGCCCTTTATAATTCTATTGAAAAAAGCACATCACTTTCCGAAGAAATTGACATCAATCGCTTTGAGTAGTTATTTTTTCTTTGCTAATTCAGTGTCGTAACTCATAAAAAGATTGATCCATATATTTCGGGAAAGCCGCATGATAATGGGCATAAATCCAATAAGTGTACACACAATAGCAATAAACGAAAGGACTAAAGAAGTTTCAAAAACAATGAATGTCATTAAGAAAGCGACCATCGAAAATCCAATTCCTACTCCGTAACTGACATACATAGAGCCATAAAAAAAAGAAGGTTCAATTTTGTATTTAGTCTGACAGTGCGCACAACGTTCGTGCATTTTTAAGGTTTCAGAAAGTTGATAGGCGTTACTGTTTTTGTACATTAATTCAAGATGACATTTTGGACATTTCCCTGTCATAATACTATACAGCTTATTTCCTTTTTTTAATATCATAATTTCCTATTTTTGCAAC
>JABAYY010000060.1 GCA_018608765.1 Flavobacteriaceae bacterium | reverse complement strand
CCTTATCCCCAAGACTATTTTACAAGCCCTTTAGATATCACACTGGTCTTATCTGGAACGTTTGCCGAACTTAGATCGAATCATTTTCATTCTGGATTGGATATAAAAACACAAGGTAAAGAAGGATTCAAAACGTATGCCGCAGCAGCGGGATATGTGAGCCGAATTAAAATCTCACGTTATGGCTATGGAAAAGCATTGTATATCACCCATCCTAATGGATACACAACAGTTTATGCACACCTACAAAAGTTCGCTCCTACCATTGAAGCCTATGTCAAAAAACAGCAATATAACAAAGAAACTTTTGAACTAGAACTCTTCCCAAAAGCGGAAGATCTCAAGATTATGGCTAAAGAAATCATTGCCTATACAGGAAATACAGGAGGTTCTGGTGGACCACATCTTCATTTTGAAATTCGAGACAAGCTTGAACGGCCAATGAACCCCATGTTGTTTGGATTTGACATTAAAGACACCACTAAACCTGTGGTGTATGAATTATTTGGATATCCATTATCTGAAGGAAGTCATATAAATGGCCAGACTAAAAGAGTTAAAATTAGAATTACAAAACTTCCAAATGGTCAATACAAATCAGAACAAATTACGGCTTTTGGTGATGTTGGGTTTGGAATTATTAGTACGGACAGACAAGACTTTACTTCTAACAAAAATGGGGTGAATTTTATCACAACTAACTTTAATGGAACCAAAAGTTTAGATGTTGATTTTAAACGTTTTTCATTTACTGAAACAAAACACCTGAACCGTTACATTGATTATGCCTATTTCTATGAAACAAAAAAACGGATTCAAAAATTATTCATTGAAAGTAACAACCCTTTAAAACTACTCAAAAGCTACGCTACCCAAGGAAAGGTATCTATTGAAGATGACACTAATTCGATATACAAAATATCTGTAAGTGATTATAAAGGCAACAAATCGGAATTGAGCATTCCAATCAAAGGTCTGAAAAAAGAACTCCCAGATATGAAGCCGATATCTTTGAATCTTCAACAGGTGATTGCTAGTGAAGAAACAATTTTAGAAAAAGACCATGTCACTGTTCAAATTTATAAAGATTCTTTTTACGAAGATGTAGCCATTCATTTTGAGGTCACTAATGACACCTTGAAACTACATAAACCAATTATTCCTTTAAAAAAATCTATGAACATTAGTTTTGATATTAGCCAATACAAAGGCACTGACAAGGACAAGTTATTTATTGGAAGTGTATCCCGTTATGGAAATAAGCTTTTCTACACCTCTACTAAAAAACGTGGAAATACACTGACGGCCCGTACAAAGTACTTAGGCAATTATACGTTAGGAATTGATGATGAAAAACCAGAAGTTAAAACAATAAATTTTAAAAATGGAGGTTGGATAAGTAATTACCGGTTTCTAAAAATAAAGATTTCGGATCAAATTTCTGGAATCAAAAATTACAGAGCTACTATTAACGATCAATGGATTTTAATGGAATACGATACTAAAACACAAACATTGACTCATGATTTTAATGATGAGATCATTACAGACACTAAAAACAATTTAAAAATCATTGTAACGGATAATGTTGGAAATAGTTCTACATTTGAAACTACGTTTTACAGAAAATAAAACCTTATCAATTTGAAATCAATCTCAGCATACCAGATTTTAGTCTTTATTTTAATTTTACCAGCGATTGCTATTGGTCAATCTGCTACCCTACGAGGCATTGTTCTCAATGAACTCAACGAACCTATACAGGGTGTTAATGTGGTTGCAGATAACAATGGTACAACTACAAATATAAATGGGTTTTATATTTTAAAAATACCTGCCAGTACAAAAGTAAACGTTAGATTTTCACACATTAACTATAAGTATCTAGAAGCTCCTTTTAATTTAAAAAATGGAGAAGAACTTGAATTTAATCCTGTTTTAAAAAGTAATTATGAGCAAATCGAAACAGTCATCATTACAGGTTCTAAACGAAAGGAATTAGAAGGAATTACTACTATTTCACCTCAAATAATTCGCACCATTAAAGGAGCGCAACCCGGAGTAGAAAACTTATTAAAAACACTCCCTGGTGTAAACATCTCAAATGAATTAAGCACTCAATATTCTGTAAGAGGCGGGAATTTTGATGAAAACCTTGTTTATGTAAATGAAATCGAAGTGTACCGTCCGTTTTTGGTGCGTTCAGGTCAGCAAGAAGGTCTCAGTTTTGTGAATACGGACATGGTTCAAAATTTAGATTTTACAGCCGGTGGCTTTCAAGCAAAATATGGCGATAAGCTTTCATCGGTTTTAGACATCACTTACAGAGCACCTATTAAGTTTGGAATACAAGCAGATTTGAGTTTATTAGGAGGCAGTATAACTGCCGAAAGTGTAAGTAATGATTCTAAGTTTTCAGCCTTGGTAGGACTTCGCTACAGAGACAATAGTTTATTAGTAGATTCTAAAGAAACAGAAACTAATTTTACCCCAAAGTTTGCAGACATACAAACCTACCTTACTTATAAATTCTCAGACAAGTTTCATTTAAGCTTTTTAGGGAATTTAGCCATCAATGATTATAAATACCAACCCCGAACCCGTCAAACAAATTTTGGGACCTTACAAGATCCGTTGGCATTATTGGTCTTTTATGAAGGACAAGAAAACGACAAATACAACACCTATTTCGGCGCATTTAAAGTAAGTTATTTTGCTAATGATAACCTAACCCTAAAATTGATTGCCTCTACTTTTCATACCACTGAACAAGAGTATTTTGACATTCTAGCACAATACCGTCTGGGGGAAGTAAATAGTAACATTGGAGATGAAAGTTTAGGAGAGGTTGAGTTTTCTGAAGGAATTGGATCACAAATCAACCATGCTCGGAACGATTTAGATGCTTTAATCACAAATGTTGAACACAAAGGATATTTAAAATCTGAAGAAAATAATTTTGAATGGTCTGTGAAATACACTCATGAAGACATTCGCGATCGTATTGTAGAATGGGAACGAATAGATTCGGCTGGATTTTCTATCAATCCACCAAACATAGACAGCTTTAACGACCAACCTTATACAGCATACGAAGGCCCTTTAGCCCCTTATAAAAACATTCGAGCAACAAACAATACACAAATAAACCGCATTCAAGCCTATGGGCAATGGAACCGACGAAGCATGATCGGAAACCATGAAGTTTATGCCAATGCTGGAGTGCGTTACCATGCATGGACTGTGCAAGGCGATGGTATTAAAAACGTTTCACAGTCGGTTTTCAGTCCACGCCTACAATTGGCAATTAAACCCGATTGGAATAAAGATATGTTGTTTCGTTTGAGTGGAGGACTGTACTACCAACCGCCTTTTTATAGAGAACTCAGAAATAGTGATGGTGTTGTCAATAGCGATGTCAAAGCGCAACAATCAATTCATTTGGTGCTTGCTAACGAATATAGCTTCGAAATGTGGGATCGTCCTTTTAAGCTCATTTCAGAAGCTTATTATAAAAATTTATCGGACGTAAACCCTTATACCGTTGAAAACGTCCGCATACGTTATGACGCCTCAAACGATGCAGAAGCTTATGCCTATGGATTAGATTTACGCCTAAATGGTGAGTTTGTTCCGGGCACAGAATCGTGGTTTTCTTTTGGATATCTAAAAACAGAAGAAAACATTAATGGTCAAGGGTTTATTGCACGCCCAACAGATCAACGGTTAAAATTTGGGATACTATTTCAGGATTATGTTCCAAAACTTCCAAAAATGAAAATGTACCTAAACTTGGTTTATAATACTGGTGTTCCTGGCGGCTCCCCTAGTTATGCCAGTCCTTACGATTACCAAAGCCGTTTGCCTGACTATAAACGTGCTGATGTAGGAATGTCCTATATAATAGTAGATACTAAAGATTCAAACAAAAAAGGATGGCGTAAACCATTTGAAGAATTGTCCATAGGATTAGAAATTTTTAACATGTTTGATGTTCAAAACTCCATCACAAATACTTGGGTACGGGATGTATATTCTAAACGTCAATACTCAATTCCAAACTATTTGACACCACGAGTGTTTAATATCAGATTAGGGATGCGTTTTTAAGAATCTGACGGTTTGATGAGTGTTTGAAGCGTTTCAACAACTGAATCAATTTCTTCTTTGGTATTATAAATACTAAATGAAAACCGAATGGATGGTTTCTTGAGATCCTCCTCAGAAAGAATTTGAGTTAATACATGAGAGCCCTTATCGCTTCCACTTTGACAAGCACTGCCTTTAGAGCAAGCAATTCCTTTTAAATCCAATTGAAAAAGAAACATTGGAGCATTTGCTTCAGAAACTGGTAAACATACATTTACTAGCGTGTAAGTACTCTTGTCAAAATCACTACAACACCCATTAAACTTAACACCCTCAATGTGAGTTTTTAACTGCTCTACAAAATAGGTTTTTAGAGACTTAACTTGATTCGTTTCAATGTCTAAGTTTTCATATGACAAAGCCAAAGAGGCATCTAACCCAACAATGTCATGAATACTTTCTGTCCCAGCACGAACTCCACGTTCTTGCATCCCTCCATGAATTAAGGGCTTAAGTCCCGAGTTTTTTCGAATAAACACAAAGCCAATTCCTTTAGGACCATGGAATTTGTGAGCACTCGCAGCTAAAAAATCAATGGGAATTTTTTGTAAATCTAGATGATAATGACCCACCGACTGAACTGAATCACTATGAAAAAGTGCATCGTTAGATTTGCATAAATCCGCAACTTTTTGAAGGTTTAGAATAGTTCCAATTTCATTATTGATATGCATCAACGATACCAATGTTTTTTCTGATGACTTTAAGAGAGTTTCTAGATGATTATAATCTATAGAACCATCTGAAAGGATGGAGACATAACTCACTTTAATATTATGATCTATCGCCAATTGTTCAACGGTGTGGAGAACGGCATGGTGTTCTATTTTGGAAGTAATGAGATGCGTTACCTTCAAATCTTTAACCGCAGATTTCAAAACCAAATTATCAGCCTCAGTCCCTCCAGATGTAAAAATGATTTCAGAAGCCAACGCATTAAAATGAGAGGCAATGCGTTTACGACAACTTTCAATAATTGATTTTGAAGAACGCCCAAAACCGTGTGTTGAAGAAGCATTGCCATAATTAGATTTCAGCACTGAAGCCATCGTATCGATTACTTCGTCTCTTACTTGAGTAGTCGCCGCATTATCTAAATAAATTGAATCCATGTAGCTTTAGTTTGATACAAAAATAACCAAATAAAATTATTAGCAAATTATATTCAAATTAATTAACAAATCCTGTACTTTTGTGTAAAATATGTTTGGTATGCGATCCTTATTAATCTTACTTTTTTGTTGTAACCTCTTTTTATCTTGTGATGATGGAGACGTTTTGGATGTTGAATTAGATTTTAACAAAAGCCTTACGCGTTGTGGGGATGCTGCATCTACTAATTATATTTTGTACGATACCAAAGAGGACCCTTCTGAATCGCTTACACTTCTATTCCCAAACAATGCACAAGCAGATAGAATTTTTAACCCTGTAAATTCTGGGGATATGGAAACTATGGCGCTTAGCAACAGTGTCAGCTTCATTTACAGAACTTACACAGGCAATCCTAACGACTACATTTGTCAGGACATTCCAGATGCCAGTGTTTCTGTAAACGAGAATTATGAATCGCAAAGCGGAACCGCTATTTTCATATCAACTTTTATTGATGACGATAATGATGGCGTCCCAAACGACTTAGAATTTGATGGAGATTCCGATGGTGATGGCGTTCCCAATTATAAAGATAGTGATGATGATGGAGATAATGTTCCTACACTGAATGAAAAACCAGACCTTAATAACGATGGTGACCTTTCGGATGCCCAAGACACAGATGGTGATGGTACCCCCGATTATTTAGATACAGATGATGACAATGATGGCACACTTACGTATTTTGAAGATGAAAACAATAACGGGAACTTATTTGATGACTTAGCCACAGGAGCGGCAGTCGCACGGTTTCTAGATGATACCGTCTCCAATAGTTTCGCAGTTACTTTTGTGAGAGCCAACGAATATACTCGTACAATTAAAATCAATGTCACTTTAGAAAATATTGATTTGTCGATCTTAGCAACTGACAGCTTCGAATTAGGGACTTACGAAGACTCTGTAACCTATTAAGCTATTTTTGACTGAAAGATATATACTTCGGTAGCCCCTTGCCCATATTTTTGGTAATTGGCATCGTAGTATTTTAAACCCTCGTAACGTTTAAAAAGATACTCCAGTTCTAGTTTAAGAACTCCTTCTCCTACTCCATGAATAAAAACAATACGTTGAATTCGATTTTGAATTGCAAACTCTAAGCGGCGCTTGGCTGTTTCAATCTGTAAATTGAGCATCTCATGGTTTTGCATTCCCCGAGAATTTTTTACCAATTGGTTGATATGTAAGTCCACTTCCATCGCCGGTTGAGCGCGTTCTTTAGAAGAAACTTTGGGAGGGTTTTGACGTTTTTTAGTTTCCTTTTCGGAAAGAACACTTTCTAAGGATTTACTAGAAAAAAGCGAACGACTCATCATCCGAGGATCATGGATTTTCACCAACTCATTCGATTGAAATTTTAACTCAAATCCATTCGTGGTCGCAACCGTAACTTCCGAACCATCTATATTAGTAATGATTCCTGATAAATCATCATCCAAAACAGCTACCGTATCATTGATTTCAAACTTCATTCTTCTTCTTCATTTTCAACATAAGAATCTTTTGTAGGCATGTCTTTTACACCTTTTGACAACTGATACAACGCAAGCATTAGCAAACAAAATCCTCCAATTTGCAGAATCAAATCAGGTGTATCCTGAAATTCTGTAACAATCACAAGAAAAACTCCTAAAACTAAACTTATAAAATAAAGGGTACGTTTTGACATTCTGTTTTTGCTTAAAAATCAAAATTACAGCTTTTGAATTTATGATAAATAGCAATCTCCATTTTTTATTTCGAAAATAATTCACTTATATTTGAAAAAATCCTACTTTTAAAACAGTGATGGCTCTAGAAAACTACATGATTCCGTGTTTAAGTAAAACTCTTTTTGGGTTTGAATGTATGGGGTGTGGATTTCAAAGATCTCTCCTTTTAATCTTGAAAGGTCATTTTATTGAAGCTTTTTATATGTATGCCGCTATATACCCTTTGTTGATTCTTTCAGCATATTTATTACTAACTCGATTTTATAAATTCAAAAACTACACTAAAGGAATTAATTGGCTGTCTATTATATCAATCGCAACCATTATTATAAGTTACACTATTAAACAACTCTAAAATTAAATTAAATGAAAAAACAATTAAACACCACACTTATTTATGTACTCAGTATAATAGGACTTCTTTGCTGCTGTTTTGGCGGACTTGGGTTTTTACTTTCAGGACCTGCTTATTTAATTGCACATAACAAAGTAAAAGATGCTAAAGAAAACCCCGACGATTATGAAGGCAATTTGAATGCGATGAATACTGCTAAGATTATTGCTTTGGTTAGTTTGATTATTAATGCTATATATTTCATACGTGTACTTTATGTTATATACACAGGAGGTTTTGATGGGATTGAAGACGCCTGGAATGAAGTAATGGAGGAACTTAAGAAAAACTCTTAAAACAAACAATACCCCCTAGTTTTTAGGGGGTATTTTATATTATAATATAAAATCTAACAGCCACTACCCTTCCCTGTAAATGACTTTTTATTAAGATTAACGTTTCATTAGGATACTTGAACTCAATAATTTCTTAGTTTTATAAATCAAACTAACTTCCAATTATATGACTTTTAAAAATATTCCTGAACCCTTTAAAATCAATTCACTTGTTGAGCAAAAAACATACTTAGTCAATGGTGAAATAAAAGAATGGTCTGGTAAAATGACTGAGGTCTATTCTACCATATCATCTACCGAAAATTACCAACCAACACTCTTAGGAAGCGTTCCTGAACTCACAAAAAATGAGGCACTAGAAGCTTTAGATGCTGCTTCAAATGCATATAATAACGGACAAGGTGATTGGCCAACTATGAAAGTTGGAGATCGTATTGCTTGTATGGAGAAATTTGCTGAGCAAATGAAAACCAAACGTGATGCCATCGTAAAATATCTGATGTGGGAAATTGGTAAAAATCTTGCAGACTCCGAAAAAGAATTTGATCGAACTGTAGATTATATTTACGATACTATAGACGACTACAAACAAGTAGATCGTAACTCAGCTAAATTTCAAAAACATTCTGGCGTCTATGCACACATTAGACGTGGTCCTATTGGCGTTGTGCTATGTTTGGGGCCGTATAATTATCCCTTAAACGAAACATTCGCACTGTTAATTCCAGCACTTATTATGGGAAATACTACGGTATTTAAACCTGCAAAATTAGGGGTTTTATTATTATCTCCTTTGCTTGAAGCGTTTCAAAACAGTTTCCCTAAAGGAGTTGTAAATGTATTGTATGGACGTGGACGTGTCTTGGCAACACCCATAATGGAAACTGGAAAAATAGATGTTCTTGCATTGATTGGACACAGTAGTTCTGCCAATGCCTTACAAAATAGTCACCCAAAAGGAAATCGTCTACGATCGGTATTAGGATTAGAAGCTAAAAATCCTGGCATTGTATTGCCTGATGCTAATTTAGACCTTGCAATTAATGAATGTATTGCTGGAACCCTCTCTTTTAATGGCCAGCGTTGTACTGCACTAAAAATACTCTATGTTCACGAAAGTATTTCAAAAGAATTTAATAAACGTTTCTGTGAAAAAGTAGATGCACTCAAGTTTGGAAATCCATGGGAAGAAGGCGTTCAACTTACTCCACTTCCTGAAAAAAATAAACCCGCTTACATTCAAGAGTTAATTGAAGATGCAAAATCTAAAGGAGCGAAAATATTAAATTCAAAAGGAGGACAACTCACCGAAAACTACAGCTATCCAGCGGTTTTGTACCCTGTAACTAAAGACATGGAAGTCTACAAAGAAGAACAGTTTGGACCTGTTATTCCAATCATAACATTCACAGATGTTCAGCAAGTGCTGGATGATATGGCAGAATCCAATTACGGGCAACAAGTGAGTGTTTTTGGAGAAGATGCTGATACTTTAGCGCCCCTATTTGATGTACTTGTTAATTTAGTTTGTCGTGTCAACCTAAATAGTTCATGTCAACGAGGACCCGATGTATTTCCGTTCACAGGGAGAAAAGACTCCGCATTTAGTACCTTAAGTGTCCGGGATGCGTTGCGTTCTTTTTCGATACGAACATTTGTAGCCACTAAAGAAAATGATGCTAACAAAGCAATTTTAAAAGATTTATTAGAATCTAGTAAATCAAACTTTATCAGTACTGAATATCTTTTGTAAATAAAAATTAAGATTCAAAAAAACAATCAATCCCTTCTAAATTTTAGTAGGGATTGTTTTTTTAGTACATTTATGACAATAAACACCCCAATCCCAACAACCTACTACCCCATTAATGATATGGGAAAGCGTTGCGTGCGGGAACTAAAACCCCTTATCTATGAAAACGCGTTTGGTGAGTACACCTATTTTTATTCTATCGTTTATAAGTTTAATTACGGCCTGCTTTGGTGGAATAGGTCTGCTATTTTCAGCAGTAGCTTTATATTCAGTCTATCAAAAAACTAACCAAGCTAAACAAAACCCATCGGGATTTACAGGTTCACTTGAAACCATGAAAATTGCCAAGATAGCTGCCCTTATTTCTTTAGCTGTCAACTTGTTTTACTTTGGTTACGCGGCTATTTGGATTTATGAAAATGGCTTTCAATCTTTTCAAGAGCGTTGGTTAAATATGTTATTCTTAAGGTAAAACTAGCACCTACACTATCTGCATTAAACAAAAAATCACTCCAAATAAGGAATGATTTTTCAAGAATTTGTAAGGGTGTATTTTAAAATTATTGAATTTCAAAACTCTTTAATGTATTGATAATAATATTCACACATTCAATCAATTGGTCATCACTCATAACTAAAGGAGGAGCAAAACGAATGATGTTGCCGTGAGTAGGTTTTGCTAGAAGTCCATTATCTCTAAGCTTCAAACAAATATTCCAAGCAGTATCACTGTCTTCATGATCATTAATAACGATTGCATTTAGTAAGCCTTTTCCTCGTACCAGTTTCACAATTTCAATCGTAGCAATATACTCGTTTAAAAGAGATCTAAATAAGTTTCCAAGTCGATACGCATTATCTGTCAATTGCTCGTCCTTTACCACTTCCAAAGCAGCCATCGCAACGGCTGCTGCAATAGGATTTCCTCCAAAGGTACTTCCATGAGATCCGGGCGTAATAACCTTCATAATGGCATCATTTGCTAACACAGCAGACACAGGATATACGCCGCCGCTCAATGCTTTTCCAAGAATTAAAATATCTGGCTTCACATCTGGAGTTCCAGAACAATCTTTCTGAATACAGTCACAATTTCCACATGAAGCCAATAGTCGCCCCGTACGAGCAATACCTGTTTGCACTTCATCTGCAATGAACAGCACATTATATGCTTCACACAATGCCTTTGCTTTAGCTAAATAGCCTTCTGTTGGCACATAAACTCCTGCCTCTCCTTGTATTGGCTCTACTAAAAAACCTGCGACATTAGAGTTGTTTTTGAGAGTGTTTTCTAAAGCCTCCGTATTATCATAAGGAATTTTAATAAATCCATCTGTGAAAGGCCCAAAGTTTTCACGTGCTACAGGATCATTAGAAAATGAAATAATCGTAGTCGTTCTTCCGTGAAAATTATTTTCACACACAACAATTTGAGCTTGATCTTCTGGAATTCCTTTAACTTCATAAGCCCATTTACGAGAAATCTTAAGTGCTGTTTCAACAGCTTCTGCACCCGTATTCATTGGAAGAACTTTGTCAAATCCAAAATATTTGGTGACATATTCTTCGTAAGGCCCCAATTTGTCATTGTGAAACGCTCGTGATGTTAGTGTGAGTGTTTGTGCTTGCTCTATCATTGCATTCACAATTTGAGGATGACAATGCCCTTGATTGACAGAGGAATATGCAGACAGAAAATCGTAATAACGCTTTCCTTCAACATCCCAAACATACACACCTTCACCTCTAGCCAAAACGACTGGAAGGGGATGGTAATTATGAGCTCCGTACTGGTGCTCTAGATTGATAGCTTCTTTGGGGGTAATTTGATTTAAAATAGCCATTTTAATGAGAATTTTAAAATTATAAAATAACTATTCCTTCTTAGTGGAGAGAAATCATCCATAATGTGATGCAATTTAAGAATTCTAAATAGATTTCTTAGAATTATGCTATCATTTATTCTATTTTTGCCCTATGGGTAGAAGAAACAAAAACAAAGTGTTTTCAAATTTAGAAGTGATTGATGCTGGAGCTAAAGGCAAAACCATAGCAAAAGCTCCAGACGGAAAAGTGGTGTTTTTACCAAATGCCGTACCAGGAGATATTGTAGATGTTCAAACATTCAAGCAACGAAAAGGATATTATGAAGGCAAGGCAACAGTTTTTCATAAGTTATCAGAAAAACGTACACAAGCAGCTTGTGAGCATTTTGGGACTTGTGGGGGTTGTAAATGGCAACATATGGACTACTCGCACCAACTTTATTACAAAGAAAAAGAAGTGGTTAACAACCTTACTAGAATTGGACATCTTGAATTGCCGGAAATTACTCCAATTTTAGGATCAGAAGAACAATATTTCTACCGTAATAAAATGGAATTTTCCTTCAGCGACAGCCGTTGGCTAACCGTTGAAGAAATTGCTTCAACCGAAGATTTAGGAGATCGCAATGCTTTAGGCTTTCATATTCCAGGAATGTGGGATAAAATATTAGACGTTAAAAAATGTTGGCTTCAAGGCGATCCTTCCAATGCCGTTCGAAATGCAGTTAAAGATTTTGCAATCAAACACAAAATTCCGTTCTTTAATACACGACAACAAACTGGAGTGCTAAGGACTCTAATGATTCGAAATACAAGTATTGGAGAATTGATGATTGTTGTTCAATTTTTTAAGGAAGACACCGAAAACAGAATGGCACTATTAGATCATTTAAAAACAACATTTCCAGAAATTACGTCTCTTCAATACATTATTAATGGCAAAGCGAATGATACCATCTATGATCAAGATGTTATATGCTATCACGGACGAGATCATATTTTTGAGGAAATGGAAGGCTTGCGTTTTAAGATTAATGCAAAATCTTTTTATCAAACCAATTCAGATCAAGCTTTTAATTTATACAAAATAACACGTGACTTTGCTGGACTTACAGGAAAAGAGCTGGTTTATGACTTATATACTGGAACTGGAACCATTGCACAATTTGTCGCTAAAAATGCCTTGAAAGTCATTGGAGTTGAATCTGTACCCGATGCGATTAGTGCGGCCAAAGAAAATGCCATCTTAAATAAAATTGATAATGTAGATTTTTTTGTTGGAGATATGAAAACTGTTTTCAACACCCAATTTATAGAGACACATGGGCAGCCAGATGTAATCATCACCGATCCACCAAGAGATGGAATGCACAAAGATGTAGTCGCTCAAATTCTGCAAATTACCCCTGAAAAAATTGTTTATGTAAGTTGTAACAGCGCAACACAAGCACGAGATCTTGCGTTATTAGATTCAGTTTATAAAATTAGTAAAACTCAAGCCGTTGACATGTTTCCACAAACACATCACGTAGAAAATGTTGTACTTTTGGAAAAACGTAACTCTAAATAATAAGCCATGAAAAAGTTTATTTGTTTATTTTTAATCGTCATTTTTAGTTGTGAAAAAGACGACATCTGTCCTGAGACCACTCAGACCACACCCCGATTAGTCATTGAGTTTTATGACCTTACGAACCCTGATGAAATTTTGGCCGTCCCTGGACTCTATGCTTTAGGGCTTGACAGTGAAGGATTTGAAGTACCCATCAATAATGAAATAGTGACAACCCGTTCCTCCATCACCCTACCCTTAAAAACAAATGGAAATGAAACAGAATTTATGCTTTACAAGAGTTACGATATTGTGGATGGAATTATCAGTGGAAATCCCGATAGAATAAAAATCACCTACAATACAGAAAATGTGTATGTTTCTAGAGCCTGTGGATATAAAACAAATTTTGATATTCAAACGTTTGCTATTACCACTGATACTGATCAATGGATGATTGGCTCTGAAATATTAATAACTGAAATAACAAATGAAAATGACATCCATGTTAAAATACTTCACTAGCCTTATAGGGTGCTTGAGTGTGTGCATGAGTCTTTATGCTCAAGAGGAAAACATCCAGACAAGCGATAGTTTAGTTATCAAACACAAATACGGTCTTCGAGTTGGTGTTGACGCTAGTAAACTTGTACGCACTTTTTTGGAAACCGATTATAGTGCTATAGAATTCAATGCAGATTATCGCTTCACAGATCGACTGTATATTGCTGCAGAAATCGGAAACGAAGAGCGTACAACATCTACAGACTATTTAAACAGTACCGCTAAAGGAACGTATCTAAAAGCAGGAATTGACTATAATATGTACGATAATTGGGCCGGAATGGAAAACATGGTATATTCCGGGCTTCGTTTTGGAATTTCTAATTTCAATCAAACACTAAATAGTTACACAATTTATGATACCAACAACTCTACTTGGGGGCAAACTGAAGTATTAGAAGGAGAAAATTTTAAGGACCTCAGTGCCACATGGCTTGAGCTTGTTTTTGGGTTTAAAGCCGAAGTTATAAACAATCTTTTTGTAGGCATTAATGTTCAAATCAAAGGCCGTTTATCTGAGACTCAACCTGATAATTTTGAAAATATATACATTCCAGGATTCGGACGCACTTTTGACAGTGGGAATTTTGGAGTCGGTTTTGGGTACAATATCAGTTATTTAATCCCTTTAATAAAAAAAGCTAAGAAGTAGTTTTTTTTACAGGACGCTTTTCAAAAGTTCCCCCACAATTTGGACACTTATTCTTTAATATGGTTTCAACACAAGTTCTGCAAAACGTACAATCATAGGCACAAATCATTGCTTCACCACTATCGTTTGGTAATGCTTTGTTACAGTGCTCACAAACGGGGCGCATTTCTAACAAACTTATCGTATTAACTTCTTATACTTAATTCGTTTTGGCATCAAGTCGCCACCCAAACGTTGCTTTTTATTTTCTTCGTATTCACTAAAACTTCCTTCGTAAAAATAAACTTCCGAATTTCCTTCAAATGCAAGGATATGTGTACAAACCCGATCTAAAAACCAACGGTCGTGACTAATTACCACGGCACAGCCTGCAAAATTTTCAAGACCTTCTTCTAAAGCTCTCAAAGTATTAACATCCAAATCATTCGTTGGCTCATCCAAAAGTAATACGTTTCCTTCTTCTTTAAGCGTCATTGCCAAGTGCAAACGGTTCCGTTCACCACCAGAAAGCATGTTCACTTTTTTGTTTTGTTCACTCCCTGTAAAGTTAAAACGACTCAGATAAGCACGAGAATTTACTTGACGCCCTCCCATCATAATGAGTTCTTGCTCATCACTAAAGTTTTGCCAAATCGATTTTTCAGGGTCTATATTTGAATGGCTTTGATCGACATAAGCGATTTTAGCCGTTTCTCCCACTTTGAAACTTCCTTTATCTGAAGTTTCTTCGCCCATAATCATTTTAAAAATGGTGGTTTTACCAGCACCATTAGGTCCAATAATTCCAACAATTCCTGCTTGAGGAAGATTGAAGTTTAAGTTGTCATATAATAATTTATCATCATATGCCTTACTTACGCCTTCTGCTTCTATGACATTTGTTCCTAAACGTGGACCGTTAGGAATGTATATTTCTAATTTTTCATCAAGTTGTTTTTGATCTTGATTCATTAATTTATCGTAATTCTTCAAACGTGCTTTTTGCTTTGTTTGACGGCCTTTAGCTCCTTGACGTACCCAGTCTAATTCACGCTCTAAAGTTTTTTGACGTTTGGAAGCTGTCTTGCTTTCTTGAGCCAAACGCTTCGATTTTTGATCTAACCAAGAAGAGTAATTACCTTTCCAAGGAATGCCTTCACCTCTATCTAATTCTAAAATCCAACCCGCAACATTGTCCAAGAAATAACGGTCGTGCGTTACTGCAATCACGGTACCTTTATATTGTGCTAAATGATGCTCTAACCAGTGTACTGATTCTGCATCCAAGTGGTTTGTTGGCTCATCTAATAACAACACATCAGGTTCTTGAAGTAACAAACGGCAGAGGGCTACACGACGACGTTCACCACCAGATAAAACAGCTATTTTTTTAGAACCATCTGGGGTTCTTAAAGCATCCATCGCTATTTCTAATTTTGTATCTAATTCCCAAGCATTCGCAGCATCAATTTGATCTTGAAGCTCCGCCTGACGGTTCATAAGTTTTTCCATCTTGTCCGCATCAGAATATACTTCTTCCAACCCAAACATATCGTTTATTTTATTGTATTCATCGAGAATGGCTACTGTTTCAGCAGCACCTTCACGAACAATTTCCATTACTGTTTTAGATTCATCAAGCTTCGGTTCTTGTTCTAAATAGCCCACAGAATAATCTTGTGAAAACACAACATCTCCTTGATAATTTTTATCTACCCCAGCAATAATTTTAAGCAAGGTTGATTTACCAGAACCATTGAGACCTAAAATCCCGATTTTTGCTCCATAAAAGAAACTCAGGTATATATTTTTTAAAACAGGTGTATTAGCACTTTGGTAAGACTTTGTCACACCAGACATTGAAAAAATAATTTTTTTATCGTCACTCATTATACACGTCCTTTTAAAGCATTAAACACCCAAGCATTTGCGAAAAACCCAATACCCACTGCTGCAAATCCCCATCCAGCAACTTCATTATACCTAAAAGCACCCAAGGCGATTAAAGATACTCCAGTGAATATCATAATATATGTGGCCCAAGCCAGTACTGTATTTTTATTCATTGCCATAGTTGAAATTTTAAAAAGACAAATATCGTAAATTAGAATGTAATATGTTTAGCTTTCGTCAAAAGTTACAGGAACTTCAATAAATAATAGTTGAGAATCTTCTAAAACATCAACTTTAAAGTTTTCAACTTCAGAAATCTCGACGGCATCTCTTGTGTTTATTTCTGTTGATCCAATTTTTGAAACTCCAAAGACTTGCATCACATACACACCATGATTAGAGGATTTTAAAGTGTATTCAAAAGATTTATTTGCTGATAAATTAATTCTAGAAATTTGAGCGTCTTGATGAATTTTTAAACTTGAATCTGTGGATGCATCATCAATTGATGCTACCAATACCTGCAACTCTCCATCTTGGGATTGCTCAAAATATTGTTGATCGTATCGTGGGGTGACGTTTTTTTTGTTTGGAACAATCCAAATCTGAAATAAGCTTAAAGACTCCGAAGCGGAACCATTAATTTCCGAATGTTGAATCCCTGTTCCTGCTGACATGACTTGTACTTCGCCAGCTTTGACTTCTTCCCATGAATTCCCCATGGAATCTTTATGTTTCAATAGCCCAGAGAGTGGAATGGTGATGATTTCCATATTGTCATGAGGATGCGTTCCAAATCCCATACTTGGAGCGATTAAATCATCGTTCAAAACTCTCAAGGCTCCAAAATTCATTTTTTTCGGATCATAATAGTTTGCAAAACTAAAAGAATGATTGGCTTGTAACCAACCGTGATTTGCAAACCCTCTTGAAGCAGCATTATGAAAAACCAGTATCATTTATTATAATTAAAATTGTTCGTTAAACAAAATCTTAAAAATCAAAGAATAATGTTATTTTTGTTATCAACAAAGATAAGCACCATGGATTTAAACTTCAACAAAAACGAGGATTATAACAAACTACTCGTAACAGATTTAAATAAGCGTTTGTCGCAAGTTAAATTAGGAGGTGGTAAACCAAAAATTGAGAAAGAACACGCCAAAGGAAAACTTACTGCTCGCGAACGAATTACTTATCTTTTAGATTCAAATTCAAAATCCATTGAAATTGGAGCCTTTGCAGGAGATGGGATGTATGATTCTCACGGCGGATGCCCTTCTGGAGGCGTCGTTGTGAAAATTGGGTTTATCAAAGGAAAACAGTGTGTCGTTGTTGCTAACGATGCCACTGTAAAAGCAGGTGCCTGGTTTCCAATCACTGCTAAAAAAAATCTTAGAGCGCAAGAAATTGCCATAGAAAATAAATTACCGATCATCTATTTAGTGGACTCGGCTGGGGTTTATCTGCCTATGCAAGATGAGATTTTCCCAGATAAAGAACACTTTGGTCGGATTTTTAGAAATAATGCTCAAATGAGCAGTATGGGAATTACACAAATTTCGGCTATCATGGGGAGCTGTGTTGCTGGGGGTGCGTACTTACCAATTATGAGTGACGAGGCTATTATAGTAGATAAAACTGCGAGTATTTTTTTGGCAGGTAGTTATCTAGTTAAAGCAGCTATTGGAGAGACTATTGATAATGAAACTTTGGGGGGTGCAACGACGCATTGCGAACTCAGTGGAGTTACTGACTATAAAGCCAAAAATGATGCAGATGCACTCGATAAAATCAAATCCATTATGGATAAAATCGGGGATTTTGAAAAAGCAGGTTTTAGTAAAGTTACTTCTAAAAAACCAAAAGAAAATCTTGAAGACTT
This sequence comes from Flavobacteriaceae bacterium, assembly GCA_018608765.1. Classification (GTDB taxonomy): domain Bacteria; phylum Bacteroidota; class Bacteroidia; order Flavobacteriales; family Flavobacteriaceae; genus Hel1-33-131. The sequence continues at coordinate 11,630 of JABAYY010000060.1, read as the reverse complement.
GTACGGAATCCTCCCACAGTCTAGAGCTGATCAATATGATATGTATGAAGTCATCAAACGTTTGGTAGATGATTCTGAATTTGAGGAATACAAAGCCGATTATGGCAAAACAATCATTACTGCCTATGCGCGTATAGAAGGTTGGGCAGTAGGAATTGTCGCAAATCAGCGGAAACTTGTCAAAAATGCTAAAGGAGAAATGCAATTTGGTGGGGTTATCTATAACGACAGTGCTGATAAAGCAACACGATTTATAGCAAATTGTAATCAAAAAAAGATACCCTTGGTTTTTTTACAAGATGTCACCGGATTTATGGTAGGGAGTAAAAGTGAGCACAGTGGGATTATTAAAGACGGCGCTAAGATGGTAAATGCATTGAGCAACAGTGTAGTTCCAAAATTCACCATTATAATTGGAAACAGTTATGGTGCTGGAAATTATGCTATGTGTGGCAAAGCATATGACCCACGACTTATTGTGGCTTGGCCGAGTGCTGCATTAGCAGTAATGAGTGGTAATAGTGCCGCTAAAGTATTGCTACAAATAGAAACCGCTTCTTTGAAAAAGAAAGGTGAAACTATTACAGCAGAAAAAGAAGCCGAATTATTAGACGAAATTAAATCGCGATACGACGCACAAGTGTCACCATATTATGCTGCCTCTAGATTGTGGACGGACGGCGTAATTAACCCAACAGACACGCGAGATTGGATCAGTATGGGTATTGAAGCTGCCAATCATGCCCCTATTGAAAAAACATTCAATATGGGTGTTATTCAGGTTTAATTAAGTTAAAAGTTTCTTTACGTTTGATTTTTCTGGAGATGGTTTCCTTGAACTTATCTACATAATAAATTCGTTTGGGACGTTTCATCGGCTCTAAAATTTCAAAATTTAATTCCTTGTAAGGAATAGAGCATTCAATCACAATCACGACAATTTCACCAAAAGAATTATCTTTTTGAGAGGTAATAAAAAAGCGATCTTTGATAAAACCTTCCAATTGTTGTTCCAATTGTTCGGGTGCTACTTTAATACCCCCTGAGTTTATTATCATATCATACCTGCCCACCCATTCAAATGTAGTGCTTGAAACGAGTTTAACAACATCATTCGTTTGAATTGGTTTTGAAACTAACTGTGGGGCGTTAATTGTTAAACAATTTCGAACATCAACTCCAACAGAAATGGAAGGCAATACTTCAAACAAAGAAGAAGATTTGGTGATGTTTTTGACCGCTATATGGCTAACAGTTTCCGTCATTCCAAAAGTTTCATAAATAGAGGCTGGTGAATTTGTAAGTTTTGATTTCAAACCATTCGAAAGTTTAGCTCCTCCTACAATTAGTGTTTTAATGTGTTGTAAATAGTCGATAGAATTTTCTAACTGCAAAGGAACCATGGCGCAAAAATCATAGCTTCTTGAAACAGTTTTTAGGGGGTTAGAACTCGGATTTATGCAATCCAATTCTAAACCTAAAACATAAGCTCTTACAAACATCATTTTGGCTGCAATGTATTCAAAGGGCAAACAGGACAAAGCAGAATTTTTTGGTTTTAATTTGAAGTAAGTCCCTGTGGCTATAGCAGAATTTACCATCGCTTGTTTGGACATTAAAACAGTTTTTGGTGTTCCTGTAGAACCCGAAGTTTGTAGTGAAATTTCTGGACTCGAATTTATCCATTTTATTATAAAATGACCAAGCGCAGCTTGATAGACCTCTCCTTCAATTATCAACCGATTGGCAAGACTTGAAAGCCCTAACGTATCATAAAAAACTCCTTCCAACTTAAAGGATGCATGGGGATGTTTATATGTGATATTTGGATTCAATTACTTTTTAGTCTTGTATTTAAAGCCTAATTATTAGTTACGGGACCTGTCAATTTATCTTTCCAATTGTTCCATTTATAGACTTTTGCAAAAATGAAAATCAAAATAGGATATATTACCAGAACTGATGCAAATATTTCTAACGATCCAATGTCTGGATCTGAAATATCTCTAAGAATTGAATTTGTTTGAAAAGCCGTCCAATCTGCAGTGACTAAAAGCGCCGTAAACAAGTTGTTTGCTGCATGGAATCCAAGAGCTAATTCTAGCCCCTCATCCATCAAAGTGATAACACCTAAAAAGAAACCAGTACCAATGTAATGCACTAATAATATATAACCCAACTTTTCAATCTCTGGATTCGCAATATGGAGAAGACCAAACAACACGGAAGTAACGATTAGTGGTACCCATTTATTTTTACACACTACACCAATCCCTTGCATTAAATACCCTCTAAACAGATATTCTTCAAAACTTGTTTGTATTGGAACTAAAACAATAGCTATAGCTGCTAAAATTAAGAACGGTACCAGTTTAAAATTAAATATATAATTTTCTGGAGACATATAATGGTCTACTAAAACCAACCCACTTGAAATAATTCCCCAAAATAAAAATGCAAACCAAAAACGTTTCCAATCAATTTTTGATCGTGAGGTTGTTAAACTTCGTATCGTTTGTTTGTGGAGCGTTTTGACCACAAAAAAGACTCCTAAAAAGCCCGCTGCAAAAGACAATAACATGAGAAACAGATTCAGATTGGACTCTATTAAACCCATTGTCTGACTTAAATCAAGTTTTTGAAGATTCAAACCAGCTTCAACAGCTTTTGCGATTAAAATTATTGTATAGGGCAATTGTCCTAGAATTACTGCTACAACTATTATTGCTAAGCCAGCTACATAAAGCCACCAGTCGTGTTTGAAATTAAATGCTTGTTTGATGTACATAAATTAAAATTTTAAATTCCACTTTGTTTTTAAATCATAAAATAACTGCCCCGACTCAACTGCTAAGGGGGCTTGAATATTATTGGTAAATAAACCACCCGTACCCAAACCTTGAGGCAGTTGACTCTTGAGTGTGTAAGTCCACTGCGCAATCGCATTGAGTCCAATATTACTTTCCAAGGCACTTGTTACCCACCATCCAATATTCTTTGACTCTGCTAAGTCAATCCATTCTTGACTGCCTTTAAAACCACCGATTAAAGTGGGTTTTAGGATAATATATTGAGGCTTGATAGTTTGTAGTAATAAGTCCTTATTTGTTACAGAAAACACACCAATTAATTCTTCGTCTAAGGCAATCGGAAGGGGTGTTTCCGCACATAGTTGTGCCATTTCTTGAAGCTGTCCTTGTTGAATTGGCTGTTCAATCGAATGTAATTTATAATCTGAAAGGCGTTTTAGTTTCTCTAGGGCTTCATAGGGTTTGAAAGCACCATTTGCATCCACCCGAATTTCAATTGTTTGGGCATCGAATTCGTTACGAATCGATTTGATAAGCTCTAATTCTTTATCAAAATTGATAGCTCCTATTTTTAGCTTAATACACGAAAATCCTGCCGCAAGTTTGTCTTTGATTTGCTGTTTCATATACGACTTATCCCCCATCCAAATCAGTCCATTGATGGGGATTGAATCTTGCCCTTTTGTAAAATCGGACGGGAATAATTCAAACATTTTTTTTTGTTTAATCGATTGAAAAGCCATTTCCAAACCAAACTGTATCGAAGGAAATTCAATCAAATTATCTAACAACGTATGAAGTCCTAAATCAATATTTTCACAAGTCCAGGTTAATTTAGATTCAAAATCTGTTCGATCATCAATACTCAAACCCTTAAACATTCCGCACTCACCAATCCCTCTAAAGGAACCATCCTCGATTTGAATAAACCAAGTATCCTTATACGTTAAGATTCCTCGAGAGGTACCACTTGCTTGCTTAAATTGAAGTTGATATTTAAAGTAGTTAGCTTGCATCTATAGAGTTAAGGATTCACCAATTTTAAGAAGCATGAGGTCTTTGTCTTTTTTTAAAAAAGTCTGTATAGCTTTTTGATGGTTAATTTCGATATAACCAAATGTATCAAAGTGGTAACCTAAAATTTTATCACATTCAAGAAAATCACTGGCAATTAAGGCATCTTCGACACCCATCGTGAAATTATCGCCTATTGGGAGGACTGCGAGATCTAAATTAAACTGTAGTGGAATCAATTTCATATCATAGGTAAGGGCTGTATCGCCAGCGATATAAATAGTTTTATATTCTCCTTTTATAATAAATCCACCTGGCTGACCTCCATAAGCACCATCTGGAAATGAAGACGTATGAATCGCATTTACATATTTAACTGTTCCAAAATCAAATTCCCAGCTACCTCCATGGTTCATGGGATGTCCGTTCAGACCCATTTTTTGATAATGAGAAACAATCTCGAAATTAGACACGATTGTAGCACCCGTTCTTTTTGCTATAACTTCTGCATCCAAAATATGATCTTGATGGGCATGGGTTAATAAAATATAATCGGCTTTTAGTGCGTCTATTTCAATATGTGATGCCTTAGGATTAGCTGTAATAAAAGGGTCAACAAGAATATGAATTTGATCAATAATAAGAAGTAAACTAGCGTGACCCAAAAATTGAATTTTCATTTTAATTTTTTATTTAAAATTACAAAATTATAATATAAGCTCTAAACAATTGAAGCACAAAAAAGCATCGCTAGGCCAACGGTTGATAGCGCCAATACTTTTAACTGTGGGTCAAATTCTATTGGAGCGTTGGTTTTACGAACATTATTCATGTGTATCATTAGCGGCACAAAAGCAATTAGCAATAAATACATTGAATTATTACTATATAAATAAGAATAGATCCCAATTAACAACATAGCAACTCCAACCAACACTAGTTGGTATAGCTTCGCTATTTTTAATCCAAAATAACCTGCCAGGGTTTGCTTTTTAGAGCGTCTATCAGATTCAATATCTCTCATATTGTTTAAGTTGAGCACTCCAGCACTTAACAATCCAATACTACTAGCAGGCAGCAGCATCAAAACTTCGATTTGTTTTGAATATAAAAAATACGTTCCTAAAACACTCAGCCAACCAAAAAACAAAAATACCATGACATCGCCCAAGGCTCTGTACCCATAAGCAGAAGCGCCTACCGTATATTTGATGGCAGCAATAATGGCTAAAATTCCCAGAACAATAAATACCATAGAGGTAAAAAAGTGTTCGGCACCAAAAGTTGTATAAATTAAACTCACTACAAAAACTAGGCAAATAATGACATTAAAAATAATAGCATTCCGCATCTGTTTTGGGCTGATTTTCCCACTTTGTAAGGCGCGTTCTGGTCCAATGCGGTGTTCGTTGTCAGTGCCTTTAACTCCATCGCCGTAATCGTTTGCGAGGTTTGATAAAATTTGTAAACTTAAAGTAGTAAGAATTGTAAGAGTAAATATTGATCCCTCAAAAAGATCTCTAGAATATGCAATTCCAGAACCTACGATCGCTCCTGAAATTGACAATGGCAATGTTCTTAGACGACATGCAGAAATCCATGCTTGTAAATTTCTCATACTATGGAATCCATTTTTTTTCAAAATTTGGTGGACGTTTTTCTAAAAAGGCATCACGTCCTTCTTTAGCTTCATTAGTCATATAAGCGAGACGGGTAGCTTCGCCTGCAAAAACCTGTTGCCCTACCATGCCATCATCCGTAAGATTCATTGCAAACTTGAGCATTTTGATGGATATAGGGGATTTGGCAAGAATTTCTTGTGCCCATTGATAAGCTGTTGTTTCTAACTCCTCATGCGGAACAACTGCATTTACCATTCCCATATCATAGGCTTCCTGAGCGTTGTAATTTCTTCCTAGGAAAAAAATTTCACGTGCTTTTTTCTGTCCTACCATTTTGGCTAAATATGCAGAACCATACCCCCCATCAAAACTGGTGACATCGGCATCAGTTTGCTTGAAAATAGCATGTTCTTTACTGGCTAAAGTTAAGTCGCAAATAACATGCAAACTATGACCTCCACCTACAGCCCAGCCTGGAACAACTGCTATAACAGCTTTAGGCATAAACCTAATGAGACGTTGTACTTCTAATATATTTAATCGATGGTAGCCATCATCACCCACATAGCCTTCATGGCCACGCGCTTTTTGATCACCTCCACTACAAAACGAATAGACACCATCTTTAGAAGAGGGTCCTTCTGCACTAAGTAAAACCACCCCAATACTTGTATCTTCATTGGCATCATAAAAAGCTTGATATAACTCGAGCGTTGTTTTGGGCCTAAAAGCATTTCTTACATCTGGACGGTTAAATGCTATACGAGCAACTCCATTGCATTTTTTGTAAGTAATGTCTTCGTATTCTTTAACAGTTTTCCATTCTATATTCGACATAAGATTACAGTTTTAGGTAGTTAAATAAATTCCATCCTGTTCGATTCGGATGCGACGTTGTTTGTAAAGAGTTCCAACCGCTTTTTTAAAACTTTTCTTACTCATTTGAACGGTTGATTTAATATCTTCAGGTGAAGATTTATCAGTGAGCTTTAAATATCCATCTTCATTATTCTCTAAAAACTCTAATATTGATTGCGCATTAGGTTCAATGTTTCTATAACCAATTTTCTCAAGGGTGATATCTAACTTATTGCCAGGACGAATTTTCTTAACGATTCCCTTAAGTTTATCTCCTACGCTAATATCTTTAAATAAATCTTGATTAAAAATTAACCCCAAGTGAGTTTTATTAACAATCACATTCATTCCTAAATCAGAAGGGTGCGAAACAATCAAATCAACCTCATCAAAGGCCTGCACTGTAAGTTCTTTATTGTCAAGAAAACGATTTGTTTTACTGGAAGCGACTAGACGTTCTGATGTTTCGTCTAAATAACAATAGACCAAATACCAGCCACCAGCTTTCATAGGAAATGCTTGTTCTCTGAACGGACAGAACAATTCTTTTACCAGCCCCCAATCTAGAAATGCTCCAATTTCAGTGACGTTATTACAACGAAGAAGAGCGAATTCTCCTTTTTTAATATACGGGTGATCGGTAACCGCTACGAGGCGTTCTTCGTTATCTAAATAGACAAACACCTCAATGGTATCATCGATTTCAAATTCTTCGGGAACATAACGGTTGGGAAGCAAGACTTCTTGATCTTCGTCATCTCCCAAAAACAATCCTGGTTCTGTATCTCGCAGAATTGTAAGCTTATTGTAGTCTCCTATGTGTATCATGCCGCAAAGGTACGGATAATAGAGGGAGAAAATAAAAAAGCGCAACAACAAATTATGCCACTTAATAATTGTTTAAAATGGACTATTGATACACCGATTCTTTTCCAAAATGTAGTACTAATAAGTAGTAAAACACCGCACGGTATTTATGACGGTTTGAGCGTCCGTACTGTTCGATTACAGCCTGAATTCCTTGGTCTAATTTATCTTCATCTGAGAGTCCTAGTTTTTTAATTAGAAATTTATTTCGGAGTATACTTAACTCCGATTCACTTGTCACTGCTACGGTACTAGAATCTGAATTATAAATGGATGGACCACAACCAACTGTCACTTTTTTGAGTAATTCCATATCTGGATTTACATTACATTTTTCCTTTAAATCATTGACATACTTTACAATTAGTTTTTCCCTTGCGTTCATAATGAGGTATATTAAATTAGACTGAATAAGGTGCAGTAAACACCTTTCAATAATTAGGACACCTCTATTGGTAAAAAGTCACAGATAAAAATTATAAAATATTTCAATTATTTCACAAAATCAAAATAAGAGAGTAGAATACGGTCATTTTCAGAAGAAGGTGTAAACACTTCTAATAGTTTCGGTCGCGAACTTTGTTTGTAGAAATCTTCTAACGCAGCATCTAATTCATCCGTAGAATTTGCAGATGCATACTCCAAATCAAAGAGCTTAGAAATCGGTTCAGCTGTTAGCGTGTGGTTGGTTTCAACAAACGTACTGAAGTTTTCAGAATTTTTATTCCCTGGTAAAATCCTAAAAATACCGCCCCCTCTATTATTGATAATGATAATGCGAAAACTTGATGGAATGTAATTATTCCAAAGAGCATTACTATCATAGAAAAAGCTTAAATCTCCCGTAATAAAAACAGTTGGTTGCTTTGAGATTAGAGCTGCACCAATGGCTGTACTAGTTGATCCATCAATTCCACTTGTACCGCGATTACAAAATACGGTCAGCGTTGGATTAAGTTCAAATAGCTGCAAGTAACGTATTGTAGAGCTATTGCTTGACTGTACCATAGAATCGTTTGGAATCTGTTTCAAAATACGATCAAATGCTTTAAAATCACTGAACGAAATCGATTTTAGATATTCCGTATGTTTTTGAAGTCGGCGAGTTTTGACATGGTTCCAAGTTTCAAAATAAGAACTCACTAAGGGACTAGCAGAACTTTTCAATTGTTTAAAAAACGTATTCACAGAACATTTAAAATGTTTGGTTAAACAAAAAAATGTGTCATTTGCAAATACCTCATCAATATGCCAGTGTGTTTTAGGGGGATTGGTTCGAAGAAATGTTTTAATTTTTTTGGAGACAATCATCCCACCAAACGTGAGCAATAAATCAGGCTGAAGCGCTTCAAAATCTGTTGCATCTAAAGGCGTTATTAATTGATCGATACTAGCAAAAAAATTCGGATGGTGTAAATTAGAAGTCGTTTCGGTGAACACAATCACAGAGGGGTCTTGTGCGATCAATTTTAAATACTTATCTAAAACACTTCCAGGAGGATTCACTCCAACTAAAATCATTTTTCGAGTGGATGAATGCCACTTTTTGATATTTGTTTTAGATAGAGAAAATGAAGTTTTTTTGATTTTAACGTTCATCGGGTTTGACACATTCGTAAATTTTTCTGTGGTTTCATATAAAGGCTCAGAAAAGGGAACATTTATATGCACAGGTCCGCTCTCAGATTTTGAAATCTGAAGTGCTTTATCAATAAGAATGTCATTGGTTTGAACGGCTTTTAAAAAGGGCTTTTTAAAATGTTCTTTTAGATTAGCTTCAAACAGAATATGGGTGCCAAAAATGTGAGGCTGTGTAATGGTCTGACCATCACCAATATTTATAAGATGCTCTGGACGGTCTGCAGAAATCACAACAAGTGGAATCCTACTGTAAAAAGCTTCCGTAACAGCAGGGAAATAATTAACAAGTGCACTTCCAGATGTACATACCAATGCAACAGGTTGCTGTAGTTGCTGCGCCATACCTAGGGCAAAAAACCCAGCAGAGCGTTCGTCAACAATACTGAAACACTCAAAAAAATCGTGATTTGTAAACCCGATGGTCAAGGGTGCATTTCGACTCCCAGGTGAAATCACTACATGTTGAATGTTGTGACTTTTACAGAGTTGAATAACTGATTGCGCTAAGGGCTGATTTGACTGTATCATTGACAGACAAAGTTATTTAATTTTTAGGGTTTAAATTGAAATGAAATAATAAATATTTCCTAAAGGTTTAGAGCACCTTTTTTATGGTTTGAATCTTATGTTCAGTTTCTTTACATTCAATAAGGGGGTCAGAGTCTTTTGTAATCCCTCCTCCACTGTAAAGAATTGCTTTATTATCTTTTAGCTGCATGCAGCGTAAATTCACGGCAAGCTGTGTAGATTTACGAACTGTTTGGTAGGCTCTGTTTTCAATATTTCTTTTTGAATTTCTAAAAGTCGATTCAGAAGGAATATTTAATTCACCAAAAAAACCAGCATAAAACTCTCGATCATAGGGTTCTTGGGATTTAATGAATTCTAACGCCTTTGTCCTGGGTGTGCCCCCTACTGCTGGCGTGGGATGCATTGCCTTTAAGAGTTGGCTTAAACTGTGGTCTGTCGATTTTAATCGCCCCGTAACGAGCGTTTGAAGGTGTAATAATTCACCCGCTTTGAGTGTGTTTGGTCCAGAAGTTTTAATTAAATCTAAATAATCCGATAAGACTTCTAGTAGATAATCCGTAACAAACGCATGTTCTTCAATGTTTTTTGAATCCCACTCAACTTTATCAGAAGACTTAAAAACTTGTGTTCCCGCGAGTGCCATTGTTGAAACCATTTTCCCTTCTACTTTTAAAAGGCTTTCAGGAGATGCTCCTAACCAAAACCCTGTTTGAGGATGATACCAACAATAGGTAAAAGCCGAAGAATAATTTTGTGCTAACTTTTTAAAAATTTCAAGCGGATTTGAGTCTTCTAAATGAAATTTAAATTCTCTTGAAAGCACAACCTTTTTTAAATCTGTAGCTTTAATTTCATCAATTGCTTTTGAAACTAGAGTTAAATGGTTGACTGTAGAATCAATTGAGCGCAAAGAACTAGATTGAGAACAACCTTTAAAGTCTGGTTGCTTTACATCAATAAATACCGAAGAGTCTAATGGAATGTAATAACTATCTTTCTCAGAATCAAAGGGGGCAAACACAAATCCGCTTTCAGAATAATCCTTTATAATATGAGTTTCTGTATTCGTTTGAATGTATGCTTTAACCGATTGACTCTCTGGTTTTGAAAAAAGTACGAAGGGTAGTTTTGATTGAATCGCTGTATTGATTTGATTGAAAAAATCAGTCGAAGTCATCTTTTAGCGATCTTTAGGAAGTGAAACAGTCGTTAATTTACAAGAAGATACCAATTGATTATCATCATCGGTAACTTCAATATTGAAAATTTGCATGGTTCTTCCTCTATGAATAAAAGTAGCTTTGGCATAGACAAACCCCTTTTTAACACTTTTGATGTGGTTAGCTGATATATCAATACCTCTCACAAAAAAGTTTTTTGTGTCCAAAAAAATATGTGCAGCAAAACTTCCAACAGTTTCAGCGAGTGCAGCTGTGGCACCTCCATGCAATACACCATCCGGTTGATACACACGTTTATCTACAGGCATTTTAGCAATTACAAAGTCTTCTCCTGCATCCACAAATTCGATGTTGAGGGTTTCCATTAGGGTATCTTTGCATGCTGCGGTAGCGGCTTTTATAATCTGATCTTTTGTTGGAGTCATTTTTAATTATAGTTTGAATGTAAAGTTACAAAAATCAACGCCGAAGTCAATGTCAAGGTTGCGTTAAAAAAGTGTAAAAAAAAAGGCTGTCTTTTCAGACAGCCTTTTTTAATATCTACTTATTATAATCAAGTTATTAAGCGGTTTTCTTAACTGCTAAAGCATATATTACTAAACCGAAACCGATTTTGTTAATTGCATCAGCAATGTTATACCAAACATTCATGTCTAATCCATTTGTTGGTAAGAAATCATACCATCCAGATGTACCAGCCATATAACCTATTGGATAGATTGCCCATCCAACGAGTACAAACCAGCAAAGAATTTTGTGAGCAGCTAACACATCGCCACCAGCTTCTTTCGCTAATTTTGCTGCTCCACCTAACCATATTTCATATACGATAGCAAAGTATGCTAATCCAGAGATTGTTCCCCAAATAACAGCATCGCCACCAGTTTCACCAATGTAACCTGTAACTAACATTACAAGAGATAATAAAATCATTTTGTTAAGTAATGTTTTAGTAGCACCTGCAACTTTAAGAATCAAGTAAAACTCGACACACATTAATGGAACAGTTAAAATCCAGTCAACATAACGGAATGCCGTTACATTTTCTAGTGCTCCTGCCATAGCCGCATCACGCATGTACCAGTAGTGAACTGCTGCAATAAAAG